>NZ_JBXMTI010000140.1:0-69736 GCF_057083605.1 Candidatus Villigracilis sp.
GGGCGCGGAACCACATGCTGGCTAAATCCATTCACGATTGGAATCTGGCGCGTTCCTAATTGTGCAAAATAGCCTGTTATCGGTAGTGCAGGGAGATTAAGGGTTTGTTTACGCCAACGATTAATTGCAGTACGAAACATTTGCCATGCGATTTGTTCGCCCAGATAGTAAGTTGCTTTGTTGTAGCCTGGCATGGGAAGTTTAGGAAATCCCATGAGAGGAAACATCTTGGTACGAGCCAATGGAATTACAGCCGCTTGTGCCATATTTTTCTGCCAGGTCAAAGCCATATAAACCCGCTGGCAATTGATTAATGATAAGGTCTGTTTCACCCAACTGAGGTGCAGAGAGATCGCGGGCATAGCCTTCTGCAAGAGAACCAAAAGATCGCACAAGCCCGAGCATATCAGCCCCTCCGTTGGCGACTAATGCTTGGGCGTTTCCTTGAATAGGGTGAAAATCCAGTTTGTTTTCGGCAACAAGAGAAGCAAAACTCTCAAACGTAATAAAACGAACTTGGTGCCCAGCAGATTTCAGACCATTGCCGAGTGTGGCATATGGTTGAACATCACCGCGCGAACCAAGAGCAAGAATTGTTATGTGCACAGAAAATATTTAGAGTGTAGGCCACTGCATGCTGTATTAGGTGGCGCTGGAACCCGCAACTTCTTATTCTTGATCCACATTAGTTTGTAGTGTATTCTCAATAAACCCGTTAATGGCATTGTTTACTACGTGTTCAAACCAGACAATAGGGGGAAACAGCTTTGATGATTGAAAAACACTCATGAAAGCTCTCGATGGTGCTGTTGGTCCTATTCCAATCGCGGAACCTGGAGGAAAGGGATGGCCACTATGCGTTAACTTCCCGCGAGCGCTGTAAATGATGTCTAAAACAGACACGAAATCTTCCCTCTTGGGAGAAAGTGAAGTTGGTAATTTAAATAGATCATCTTCTTCCCAAAGCTTGTCATTTGTATTGTCGACAATGAATTTAGCAAACTTGCGCGATGCCCATGGGATGCCTCGGCATGCTTCAATCGCAAGTAAGTTTGCTTGCTCGTCTGACAATCCAAATTCTTTTGCTAAATTTGCCACAGATCTCTTGACTTCAATCTTTTCGTCTTCAGTAGGAGTATAGTTTTTCAATGAACTATTTGCCATAGTCTCAATAGATGCGATAAGCAACTGATATGCAATATCAATATCTTGTTCAAGTTGCTGAAGTGCAAGAGAATAAAGTCTAGCGCTAAGAATAATGCTCTCAGCGAACGGGTGTTGGGAAATACTTGCTAATAAATGTTTTAGCCGTGTTGGGTCTATACCAAGCGGGGAAGGGTTGTAGTCAGTAATTTCAGAAATTCCCTCTGGGCCGTAAACAAATGTAGAAGGTTTGTATTTCCAATGAGTCGGCTTAAGGGATTTCACAAAACCAATAGGCCAATCTTGAAGAAAAGGAGGCTCACCAAGACGTTGCTTTGGATAGCCCTCTCGTATTTTTGTGGCTACCGTAATAAGACGCCGACAAAGAAGTGTCAACAGGGCAGCAAAATCTCGCGCTATATCATCATCTGGATAAAACATAGATGTAGATTGCCCATATTCTTCCCTAACTAAGGGAGCTGAAAAGCGCAGGGCAAGCTCTTGTGGGAATTCGTCAAATGGATGGCTACTAACAATGAGAGTGACAGGTGAATTCAAGAGAATTCGAGTAGCATCACTTTTGCTCCAATCTGCAGTGACAACACGGTTGTTGTAGATCACACCACTGCACAGCAAGCGATATTCAAATGAAACTATATCCTCTGCTCGTGGTAAATTTGGAAACCCTTTGAGAAAGTCTAGAATATACATAGGAAAAAGCGTGAAAGCCACCTAACTAGGGTTAGACTGTTGTCGTCTGTATAACTGCTTATGGGCGGGCAAAAGATTAAAGCCGAGTGAGCAAATTATAGTATGGGCATTTTGCTTCAAGACCGCAGACAATAAACCATTGTCCACCGTCTATCGTCCGTCGTCCAACCTCATGCCTTCCAATCGCTTAGCCTTTCGCTAAGTTTCGTAATTCTCTCCCGCATAAGCACGGCCAGAATGCCGAGCGCCAGCAGGATTACGCCAGTGCAGCCGATGATGACGATGGCCGCGGGGCCTTTCAATGCGCTGTAGACCAGGGTCATCACGCCGAGCACAACAAATCCAATTGGGAAGAAGGTGAGGCTGCGCGAGCGGATGACCAGCCCATAGATCAGCACCGCCAGCGATTGGAAGAACAACACGAAGAAATAAGCCAATTCGTTTTTGTTCACCATCTCAATATAAGTTGTGCCAAGCAAAACAAATTGCGAAAGCATGCCCATGATGAACGCGCCCGTTTTGCTTTCCGCGCGCACCAGCAGGTAATGTTGGATCAACCCCAGCAAAGCCGCGCCCATCGAATAGAACTGCGGCTCATCCACCTTCAACTCGAAGAGGATGATGAAATACGCCAGCAGATACAAACCATTTGCGGGAAGGGCCAGCCAGGCGTTTCTCTTTGCGAAGGCTTCAGCCGCCCAAAGCGTGGCGGCTATCGCGACGGGGATCGCCGCATCCAATCCGCCGATAGCTGGTGCGGCCAACGAGACAACGACTCCCAGCCCAAGCCCGCTGTAGAGCAGGGTTGCGTCCCAGCCTGTTAAACGTTTCATGGCGCGAAGGACGTATCCCGTAGCGTAATACATCACTGCAATGACGATGACGGGGTGAATCCACTTGGTAATGTCAAATTCGCGGAATACGAATGTGACAAAAAGTGGCAGGGTCGCAGTAAAGGCGTAGAACAGGTTTGGTTGGCGATAGAGCAGGCTGACGATCAGGAAAAGAAGCGTGTAGATTCCGAATCCGACCATGGCGATGGAAGTGTCATTCTCAAAGAATAGGAATCCGTAATTGAAGAACGCCAGGATTGCGCCAGTCCCGCGCACAAACCACTTAAGCGGACGTGGGTCCTTGAACGCGAGATGGCTGATCAAATCGGAGACTAGCCACAGGCCGCTGTAGACGAGTAGGTGGTAGGGCACTTGGTCAATGTCTAAATCACGCAGAATGAGGAAGGCGCCGATGTTGAACATGATGGGTGTGCCGATCTCAAACAGCCCATTGTGGCGCAGGTACGTTTCAGCTGTGAAGAGCAAGCCGATGACAAGCGCATACCATCCGCCTGTTTCTTTGAGGGCAAAGAGCGCGGCGAATGAGATCAATGTACCAAGCGCAAGCGCGCTATTACGAAGCATGAAAGACCATGTTTCTTTCGCGCGAACTGCAAGACCAACGACGAAATAGAGAACGGCCAGCGCTGTGAGAGCGGGAAGCCAGGCGTCAATGTCAAAATATTCAAGGGCGAAAATAATGGTTAAGGGGAGATACGCAGCAGGGAGATAGCCAAAGATGGCTTTACGCTGGGCGAAAGCATAGGCCGCAAAGAACAATGTGTAAGCTGCGAAACAAATTGCAACATGGTTTGCTTCGCTTTGGAGCAGAAGCACGAGGGTTGTATACAAAGCGAATAGCGCGCCATAAATGCGCGGAGGCAGCCGCCACTCCGGGTTTGCCGTCAAATCTTTTTTCAGGAACAGGTCTGGCAGCAGGAAGAGAATGCTGATCCCGAGCACTGGATAGCCAAAGAAGATATCCAGTTTTTGCATGAACTCAAGCTCGAAGAAGGCAAAGTAAGCGATGATGAAACTGAATAATGCCAGTGTCCACAACCACCAGCGCGTGCGCAGCAGGTGCAAGCCTGTGTAAATAAGCGCGACGCCGAAAGCAGCGATCATCCCTAGTGCAGTGCTGTAAACAAAACCATTGATGATGGCGAGGGCAAAAGATGGCATGGAGGCCAGGAGGAGAGGCAGGCTGTATTTGCGGCTTGCATCAAACCTATGTGATGCTTCACTGGCTATGGATGCTATTGCCGCCCAAACAAATAGGAGGATGGTGGAACCCAGACTTTCGAGTTCAAAAGCGGCGGCAATGAACCACGGCATCGGAATGAGCGTACCCGCCGCAAGCCACGGAAAAAATAGAAATGGAAATAATATATCAGAGAGGATGTAAAAACCAAAAGCAAATGCCCAGGCAATGAGGGTTGCGAGATGCCAAAGTGGCGGGTTGGAAGAATCGAAAGTATTTATGCCAAAGATCGAAATGGAGGAAACCAGGATGGCGACTTGTAATATTTGTGCGGTCGCGAAGAGCGGGAGCGCGAAATTTGAGTCTTTCCATTTTTTGAGAAGCCACACACCAGCCAACCCTATGAGGGCGGCCAAGCCCGTCATGACTGTATAAAATTCTGGCTCGGCATCGAAAATATCACCGATGCGGAGGAACGCGAGGACAAGCGAAATAAAAGCGGTGATACTGAATAGGCGTGATACGTATAACCAGGTGCTGCCACCCCAGATGACCGCCATGATGAAATAAACAAACACCCAATACCCTGCACTGAAAGCCGTACTGAGGTTGAGTGCCTCGTGAAGCGTTTCTTCAATGGTGTTCGCGGTGATCGGCAGGAGAAATGAAAAAACGATGAAGAGCGCAAAACTTGGCTGGGGGAGTCTCTTTTTTATGGCAATCGACAGCGCGCCAAAGATGATTGTGCCGATAATAAGTATGGGCAGGCGCAGTTCAGGGATCACCGCACCTATGATCGCGGCAGAGGCGATCACAAAGAAGGCGCCGAGGTAAAGATATATTTTGATGCTGGCTTCACTAAGAAGCGTTTGCATCAAAGTTGGGCGAGGGCCTTCAGGCTGAGCTGGAGTGGGTGGCGCGACGGGTGCTGGGGCTTCAGTAGCCTGAGAAACTGCCCCAGGCACAGCCCTAATCTTGGGCGCATCCTGAGCGCTGGTTGCAGGTTGCGATGCAAAGTCAAAATCGTAGCGGCGGCGGATCACATCCGCGTTTTGGTTTTCAAGCAAACCATCTTTTTCCCAATCATTGATTTCCTGTAGAAGGGCGTAACGCTCACCACGGCTTATTTTATTAAAGCGGCTCAATACATTGCGTTGTGCGGGCAGGTTGAGTGCGGCAAGCGCATCTTGGCGAATATCCTTGTTGCCACTTTTAAGTGAAAGCCTCTCAAGTTGACGGCGAATAGCTTCACTGCTGAAATTTAGGTCCTGCAAAGATGCGAGGGCTTGCAAGACAACCACATCATCATCGCTTTGCAGGTTTGAGAAAAGTTCCTTGAGAATTTCTTCAGGCGTGCGGGGGTCGTTTTCGGACATATCGCTCTCCTATCAAGCAAGATCAGAAATTTGAACCGCCAATAGCTTTCACTTTTTCATGCCTAATTACAGAGTATCGCGTAACTTGCCTAGCCAGAGTTGTGACTGACTCAGTTTGCTTCCTGCGGGCGGCGCAGGACTTACTCAGAAAACGCCGCCGAGGACGGCGGCTTCGAGCCTACACCAACAAACTTTGAGTGCTCCCTTTAAAAAGCCAGGTTGATTATCTGACTTTTACATTCCTACTTTATCACAATTCCACTGCGTGGAGGGATGGTAATTTTATTTCCCGTAATTAGCGGATTCCCGAAAAGGATCTGTGGCTTTTTGGCGTGTTGGTGTTCCAATATCTTTTCTTCGCTGGAGACATTGAAAGCGATAATGATCGTTTCATTCTTGTATGTTCGTGAAAATGCCATCACCTCGCCATCGGCATGGATGCGTTTGTATTCACCTCTGCGCAAGGCTGCGTGTTCTGTCCGCAGGGAAGTGCAGGCTTTGGCATATGCGAGCAGATCTTTATCCCACTTTTTCTCGTCCCACGGAAAAGACTTGCGGCATTCAGGGTCGTGCCCGCCATCCACGCCGACTTCGTCACCATAGTAAATGCAGGGCGCACCGGGGATCGTGAACAGAAATAGCCAGGCGAGTTTGAGCGCATCTTTATTTCCACTGGCGCAGGAGAGGAAACGGGGCATATCATGGCTATCCAGCAGGTTAAGTTGGGCAAAGGTGATCTCCTGCGGATATAAATTCAAAATGCGTTCCAATTCGTTTGCGGCGTCATGGGCATTCATCGGGCGCACCCGATGCTTTAGGTCACCTGTGTGCTGGATCACGTTCATGTTTAGATGATTCGCCGCAAAGAAACTTAAGGAAACTCCTGTGATGAGATAGTTCATGACAGCATCGAACTGGTTACCTTGCAGCCAGCGCTGCGCCTCATGCCAGATTTCGCCGACAATATAGGTATCGGGGTTCACCGCACGCACGCGGCGGCGGAACTCGCGCCAGAATTCGTCATCATCAATTTCGGCGGGCACGTCCAGCCGCCAGCCGTCAATGCCAAACTTTACCCAGTACTCGGCAACATCGAAAATAAATTCTCGTACCGCAGGTGTTTTCGTATTGAACTTTGGGAGCGCTGGCAAATTCCACCAGGCACGGTAGCCAATGGCGGTGAGGCTGTCCTCATGTTTCAAGGCCTGCTCTTCGTGATGGGTTGGGTAGGCTCCCCAATGCTTTTTCCCATTCAATCTTTCTTCATCGAAATGAAACCAATTACGATAGGGCGAGGCCGCGCCTGTTTCCAGCACGTGATTGAATTGCCAGAAACCTCGCGAGGCGTGGTTGAATACTCCATCCAATACGATGCGAATCTCGCGTCTGTGGGCTTCTTTTATCAATTTCTTGAGCGCCTCATTCCCACCGAGCAGTGGATCGACATTGTAGTAATCATAGGTGTGATAACGATGATTGGAGGCAGAAGCAAAGACCGGGTTGAAATAGATCGCGGTGATGCCTAGCTCCTTCAAGTAATCCAGTTTTTCGATCACACCATATAAGTCACCGCCTTTGAAACCATGGTGCGTGGGCGCGGAATCCCAGGCTTCGAATGGTAAATTGCTTGCAGGGTTGTGCTCGCTCTTCGCGAATCGATCTGGGAATATTTGGTAAAAGATCGCATCTTTTACCCAGGTTGGGATTTTCATGTTTTAGCCTCAGTTATAAAGTTTATGTGGAACCAAACATCATCCGTTCGAGCAGGGTGCGTTGGAAGATGAGAAAGATGACAACAACAGGTGCAGACATCAAGATGGCAAGCGACCCGATCTGACTCCAGGGTTGGGCCGAGCCAGAAGTAAGGATGGCATAGATGGACATAGCAAGTGTGACGGTTTCCGCCTTTTCGACAAATAACCAGCCGATGGTGAATTCAGAATAAGCCATCAGGAAGGCGATCAACGCGGCAACTGCAATTGAAGGTGTTGCCAGTGGCAGAGTAATGCGCCAGAAAGAGGTGAAGTATCCTGCTCCATCCAGGAAGGCGGCCTCTTCCAGTTCTTTTGGAATGGACTGGAAGGCAGCGCGTAAGTTCCATACACAGAATGGCATGGCAAATGCAGCATACACAATGATCAGCCCAATAAGTGTTGCACGGATTTGCATCCAACCGAGCAGAAGATACAGTGGTGTAGTGAATGCGACGGGGGGCAGAACCGCGGTCAACAAGATCAGGAAAAGCCCACGCTGTCGGCCCGGGAAGCGGAAACGAGCGAAGGCATATGCCAGGCTGATGCTAAGAACGGCTGCAATGAGGGCGGCGCTGCTGGATACTATCAGACTATTTTGAAACAGCGTCATGAATGAGACAGATTGATAAGGCCGATCCAACACGCTTAGAAGCGGCTGGATGCTGAACTCCTTTGGAAACCAGTGAAACTCAGTTGGGCGATTCCTAATGGAGCCGTCAAAGGCCAGGTGCAGGATGCCCCAAATAGGGATGATGACGTATAAGCCGATCACTGCCAGCACAAGCTGGGATAGGATCTGCTGAAACGGCTTCATCTTTCTATGCATAGGTCACTCCTTCCCCTGCCTTGCTCCAGCGATTGAACAGGATGATGAATACGGTCAGGAAGAGAATGGTAATAATATTGACGATGGCTGAACCCGTGAACCACCTCGCATCATAAACGAAAAAATAGGAAAGACGTGCGAGAGTGAACATGGTGAAATCGGGGTTTACAAAATAAAACATCTGGAACAGGTAGAACTGGTTGAATGCAAAGATGGCGCGGATGATAATGGCTGGCACAACCAAGGGTATGAGAAGCGGCCAGGTAACGTAGCGAAACGTTTGCCAGGCACTAGCGCCGTCTATGGATGCGGCATCGTATACTTCCTGTGGAAGCAGTTTGAGGCCTGCACTGGCGGCCAGCATCATAAAGGGGAATCCATACCAGAGTGCCGCGATAAGTAAAACAACCAACGACATATTCGGGCTGTGCTCCCAATCTTTAAAAATGTTGAAAAGAACAGTAGGGCCAAATTTTTGCACTGCCAGATTCAGCCAGCCTGATATGGGTGCGAAGACGTTCAGCCAGAGCATGGTGCCGATGGCTTCGGGGATTGCCCACGGCAGAATGAATAATACCTGCCAGCCTCGGCGGAATTTGATATCACGCTGCCAAAGTAAAAGCGCCGCACCAATGCCCAGCACAGTTTGCAGCGCCACGGAGATGATTGTCCACATCGTGTTGAAGAATGGTAACCCAGTTCCGCCGACCCAACTGAAAATTTCGGAATATGCATTCAAGCCGATAAAGTGGACTTTAGAATCTTCCACATAATCGCTTAGTTTTATCTGTCCCGTTATTCCGCCCCAAAACTCGCGCCAGATTCCGCCTTGAAAACCATCGCGCAGTGTACTGCCATCCAGGCCGATCACTGAGATGGCGAATTGAAATAGCAGGGGAAAAATCGTAAGAGCCGCAAAGGCGATTAAGCCTGGGATAAGCCAGGGGATGGCACTCACAGTTTCTTTGCGGGATGGTTTTACCGCTTCCGCCCGCCGCTGATGCCTGCTCTGCCACCATTGGAGAGCATTCCTGCCTGTTGCCTTTATCCCCTCTGCCGCAATAAACGAGAGCGGAGTTGTTACGACAAGAATGTATTGTGCCCATTTTGTGCGCCACACGAGCAGGGTGAATATACCCACGAAGAACCAGATGGCTATGAATCGATTCTTTCGCCATGTATCCGCTATTCCAATCAGGGCGAGAACAAAAATGATTCCGTCCACCCGAAACAGGAAACCCTCTTCATTCCAGAAACGCGGCACTGAAGAGGATAGATGTATCAGTGGCTGCCACACGGGCAGGTTTGCCTTTATTACATTTGGGTTCGTAGCCGTGGCGCTGACTGCCTCATACGTAACCTGAATGCGCTCCAGCGGAGCAGGCCAATAAAACGGATTGAACACAAAAAAGACAGCCAGAGAGAGCAATCCCCATAGCAGAGCATCCCTAAGGTATTTTTTTATTTCATTGGATTGTATGGCAGAGAGCAGCCAGTCAATTAGAATTGCAAGACCAACCATTGAATGCAAATACTTGGACGATGTACTCAGCCCCAAAAAGACGGCTGATGTAACCAGCAGGGCAGTTTTGGATTTTCCGTTTTTCTTTTTGGAAAGATAATACGTCAATGCCGTGGCTGTGCTCATCAGGGAAGCGAAACCATCCAACATGACCTGGGATGTATATTTGATGGTGAAACTATGAACAGCAAGAATCAGGCCTCCCAACGGGTTGATCAGCGCCAGCAGCATCGCAGTGAGCGATCCCCACAGCGCAGACATTTTTCGCGCTGCTGCTAACAGGTCAGGTGGGAGATTTCTTGCAGGGGCGGCTGTGATAGGAACATCTGCGATCAAGGGTTCTTCGCGCAGGCTGAGGATGCTCAACCCGAACATGATCTTTGCAAGCTGCGGATGCTCAGGGCGGTAATTCGTTTCCAGAAAACCAGACCAGTTATCAGTTTGGATGAGATGCGCGAATTCCTGTCCCGCACGCAAATAATCATCTTCGTCATAGTCAATAGACAGGTTGTTGGCTGCGTAGGTGCGTAATCCAAAAGCGACTGCAAAAACCAGCAGGACGGAAAGGAGATAAAGGAGCGTGCGAAAGGGTTTGTTCATTGGGCCCCGAATGCGGAATTATGTGTAGGATTGTATCAGCACTTCACAGTTGTGTTTTTGGAGATTGCAGACAAGATTAAAATATTATTCATGCTTAGTGGTTGCTTCCTGCGCCGTCCTCGGCGCAGGATTTACTCAGAAAACGCCGCCGAGGACGGTGGCTGAATCCTACCTAACTTCAAAGTTGCATTTTTGGAAATTGTAGGCAAGGTCAGAATATTAGACATGTTTATTTGAGGGTGAAGATGTAGGTCTCGTACGGTAACAATTCATTGACTGGTTTATAGTCGATGAATTGCCCGTTTATGATTTCCAGCGATTCAGCTTGTGTGGAATCGATAAGAGATGATGGCGTGATGTCTCCATCGATGAGTATGTTTTGTTCCAAACTCAATGAATAGTCTGTCACTGGTTCATCTCCCAGATTGATGACGATCAGAATACTTTCACTGTCACTCTTACGCAACAATGCAAATATGGCAGGGTTGTTTGTCTCGATCAAAACGGCATTACCTGCAAGCAAAGCTGGGTTTTCCTTGCGGAGTTTTATCAATGTGCGGTAATGATTTAACAGTGAGTTGGGGTCTTCAGTTTGTGTAACAACATTAACTGTCACGTAATCTGCATTTGGAATATGCCACGGTGTGCCTGTGGTGAAACCTGCATTGTCTGTATCTGACCATTGCATGGGCGTGCGGATATCTTCATCTGGTTTTTTGCCTGCCATGCCGATCTCTTCACCATAATAGATAAACGGAGTGCCAGGGGAAGTGAGCAATAATGTTGCTGCAGCCTTTGTCTTGCCTGTATCTCCATTGAATACCGACATGGCGCGGTTTTGGTCGTGATTGGTGAGAAAAGTCCCATAATTAAAATCGGGCATATCTTGAAAGGCGAATTTGAATGCGCTGGTTACGCCTGAGTTTGCGCCGCCATTGACGCTGTTCACGAATCCGCTGGACATTTCAAAGTTGAAGATATGGTCAAGTTGATTGCCCGTATACGATTTTACAACTGATGATCCCGCTCCAAATACTTCACCAATCGCGTAGGCTTGCGGATTCTGTTCCTTATATGCTTTATAAAATCCTTTGTACCATTCGTGTGTGGCGGGGGTGTTCTCGCGCTTGCTGCCCTCTTCAATGAGATGCTTTGCGGCATCCACGCGGAAGCCATCCACGCCAATATCTTTTAACCAGAAGCTGGTTACCTTTAGCATGTCTGCGGTCACATTGGGGTTGTTATAGTTCAGGTCAGGCATGCCTTCCCAGAATAAGCCGAAATAATATCCCTGATTGCCCGGATGCCAGCCGCCATCTCCCTCGCCAGTTTCAGACCATACGTAGTAGTCATGATATTTTGATTTAGGATCGCTGTTGGCTTCAACGAACCAGGGATGTTGATTTGACGTGTGGTTAAGTACCAGATCAATGATGATGTGGATATCACGTGTGTGCGCTTCGGCCAGCAAGTTTTTGAAATCATCCATTGTGCCATATTCAGGGTTGACAGCGTAATAGTCTGTTACATCATAGCCATGATAGGATGGAGACGGGTGGATGGGCATCAACCAAATGGCTGTGATGCCAAGTGATTCCAGGTAATCCAATTTTTGGGTGATGCCGTTGAAATCACCGATTCCGTTTCCGTCAGTGTCATAAAATGATCGGACGAATATTTCATAGAAGACCGCTTCGTTCCACCAGTTGGCTGATTCTGTTTCGAGGGGCTGAGTGGCTTCTTGAGCAGAGTCAGTTGTCGGCGGGGTGGGAGCGCAGGCTGATAAAAAAGATAAAAGCAGCAGCGTGGAGAAAATCCGTTTAAGCATGAGTATCCAGGGGCAAAAAATTTCCTCTCTCGTCTCTTTGCAGAAAGAAGGAAGAGGAATGATCTGTGTAATTTTTTTGAATTAACCTTTGACGCTGCCCGTGGTGAGGCCACCGACGATCTGTTTTTGCAAACCGATGTAAACTATGGCAACAGGCAGGGCAACGATAACGGCCATCGCGGCAAAGCGATTCCAAGGGACGCTGTTGGCGTATTGACCGGTCATGTTGTAGAGGGTCATAGCGAGGGTGTAGTCTTTGGGTTGAGAAAGGAAGAGCCAGGTGGTTACGAATTCCTGCCAGTGACCGATAAAGCCCAGGAAGAATGTAACGGCAAGCTGCGGCGCGGCCAGCGGTATGACGATCTGCCAAAAGGTTTGGTTGGTGTCAGCGCCGTCGATGGCGGCAGCTTCTTCCAATTCTTTTGGAATGGTATCGAGATAGCCTTTCAGATTCCACACTGCAAAAGGTAGCGCGGTGGCGGTCATGGCAATGCCAACACCCAAAAGCGAGTCGCGCAGGTTGAAAACCAGCTTGCCTTTGCTTCCGCCTTCACAGGATGTAAACGGCTGAACCGCTACAACACCTCCAGCACAGTTCTTTACCTGTACATTATTTAATAGAAGGTAAAGCGGGGTGGCTAATCCAACTGCTGGCATAAGCAGTGGGATAAACACTAGGATCATAAGAACTTCTCGCAGTTTGAACTTCAACCTGGAGAAGGCGTACGCGGCTGTGACTGCGATTAACAGGGCGGCCAAGCCAACACCTACGGAGAGCACGATGCTGTTTCTCAAGAGCTCAATAAAGGTCACGGGGTTGCCGGTTGGCCGATCCAATACCTGCCCATAGGCGACAAAGGATATTTCAGTTGGAAACAGTTGCAGTGTGGATGGACGGGTTGTTTTGGAACTAAACGACAGCGTAAAAATATACATGATCGGGAACATCACCGATGCAAGGATCGCCAGGCAGATGAGTTGGAGCAGGATTTGCCGCCATAGCGGGAGACTCCGTCCGCTGGTTTGCCCGGAGGTGTTCATAGTCAGAAAGCGAACAATTGGGTTTTTGCTGGTTTCTACTTTTGGGGCGTTCATGGTTAGGCCTCCATGTAGTTTTGCGTGGCGCGGGTAATGCGGTTGGTGATAAGGAATACGATCAACGCAACCACAAAGATGATGACCGCGAAGGCTGCGGCTACTGCATACCAGCGCAAGTTGCGCACCAGGTTATATGCAAATGTGACCAACAGTTCAGTGGAGCGTGCAGGGCCACCCCCTGTCATGAAGAAGACGAAATTGAATAAGTTAAAGGATAAGGTGAAGCCATATACAGCGGCTGGGATCATTGCCGGGCGCAACAACGGGACCGTAATATTCCAAAACTGCTGGCTGCCCGTTGCACCGTCTATGGAGGCGGCTTCGTACAGGTCTCTGGGAATGCTTTGCAGCGCGCCTGTGGCAACTACAGACATAAAGGGCCAACCCAGCCAAAAGTTTGCGATCATCATGGCGTAGTATGCCAGGGTCAATGGTGCTCCAGGTAGAAAGCCCGGTATGGGCGGTCTCACTTCCTCGAACCAGCGGATATATACAGGACCCACGTGCCCAAGATATGTTCCAATGTTTGCGAGCAGTTGGTTCATCGCCCCATAGCGCTCATCGAAGATATTCGTCCATACTGTAGCTACCACCAATGGCGGCACAACAACAGGCAGGATGAAAATGGCGCGGTATAGGCGTTTCATCCACAGGCCCTCTGTGTTGAGCAGGGTGGCGATCAATACACCGGCAGGCACATGCAGCATTACATTGCTGAGCGCCCACCAAAAGTTGAATTCCAAAACACGAAAGAAATTAAAGTTTTCGACAGGCAGTGCTGCCGTAAAGATATCAACATAATTTTTTACGCCGATGAATTGGAGGTCTGGGGAATCCAAGCCAAGCAGGAGGTGTTGTGTATCAAAATTCGTGAACGAAATGATAACTTGATAGATCAATGGATAAAATGTGATTACCCCCATGATCAGAAAAGCGGGTAAAAGGTAAAGGTAGGGCAATGATTTTTTTTGCCATTGGGCTTTTCGGTTGGAAGACTTTGCAATTTCCATTTTGTACCTCCTGGCTTGAAAATACAACCTATCACTAAAGAAGGAGCGGACAAGTTCCCCTGTCCGCTCCTGGATTACAGTTTAGATCAAAAGCTTACTTGGTAGCGCCTTCAAAGGCGGTAGCAACCCAGTCAGCGGCAGGAGTGCCGGCATCAAAGACCTGGTCGGTACCACAGAAGTTGCCCCAGTAGTTACCCATGGCTTCCACTTGCGGGCGGAAATATGAGGTGGAGAATGCATCGAGCAAGCCCTGGATGAGCGGATCAGTAACTTTGACGGTGGTGTTGGCAGGGACGTGACCAGCATCTTTCATCATGAGGGTTTGAGCATCGGCATTGGTCAGGTAGAGAGCTACCTCAATGGCGGCTTCTTTGTTCTCACTGTTGGGGTTAAAGTACCAGCCGTCAACACCGAGAAGTGGATTGGAAGGACCACCAGGACCGGCAGGGATCGGAGCTACGGCAAGTTTGTCACCGAGAGCAGTGCGATAATCGCCCATGGCCCAGTTACCATTGGTAATGGCAGCGACTGTACCTTCGGTGAAGGGAGCCAGGCCATCACTATCATTGCGAGGCCAGCCGTTTTCTACGGAGATCTGATACAGATCGTTCAGGTAGGAGATTGCATCGGCAACCTTGGCCTGGTTGGCATCATCAGCAACGAAGGCGAAGTTGTCATCGAAGATTTGTCCGCCGAAGGAGCCGAAGAAGCCCCAGTGGTGGTAGCAGCCAAAGCTGAGTGCGACCGGTGTGCCGCCTTCCATCAAAGCCTTGAGATCGTCGGTTGTAGCGGGGGCTTCGGGGAGCATATCTGTGTTGTACCAGAAGACGACGGCCTTGAGGGATTCGGGAATACCGTACATTTTGCCATCGTACATCATGCCGCCCTGGGAGAGTTCGCTATAGTCGCCAAGTTTGCCAGCTACGAGGTCGGTGATGTCGGCGATTGTTCCAGCGCGCACCTGGCCGCCGAGGTTATCGTTCGGGGCGATGAACATGTCAGGCCCACCACCAGCAGCGACATCAGTATCATATTTGGTGAAGACGTCGTTGAAAGGAACCTGAAGCACGTTGATCTTGTACTGGGGCATATCCACCGCGGCTTTTTCGAGAAGGGAGGCCAAGGCAGTCTCTTCAGCGGAGCCGGTGCCATAGGCGTGCCAGAAGGTAACTTCTGTTACTTCACCACCAGCGGCCGGGGCGCCACCACCACAAGCGGAGAGCGCAAGCGACGCAATGATCAGCGCGCTCAACAAAACAAGCAAATTCTTTTTCATTCTCTTTTACTCCTTGAAATTTTTAGGAACGTTCGTACAAAACCTGAAAGTGAATCGACATCTCGTTACTTGATTTGCGATAGCGTCCGACCACCTCCTTTCAAGGGATTTTAGCGGACCGCCTCTTCAGTGCTGGCATCAAAGATATGGACCTTGTCCATATCTAAAATGACATCGGATGAAACGCCCACGTGCAGTTTGGAGCGCGGATCCACACGGCCCACAAAGGTATTCTTTCCGCTGAGGAGATAAAGCAGGGTTTCGTTGCCCATTAATTCCGTCACGTCAACTTTTGCCGCGATTTTTTCGCCGTTTATGTTTTGAGGCGCGAATTCGGGGTCATGGATATTCTCAGGGCGAATGCC
Source organism: Candidatus Villigracilis sp. (assembly GCF_057083605.1). Classification (NCBI taxonomy): domain Bacteria; kingdom Bacillati; phylum Chloroflexota; class Anaerolineae; order Anaerolineales; family Candidatus Villigracilaceae; genus Candidatus Villigracilis; species Candidatus Villigracilis sp. The sequence goes on from NZ_JBXMTI010000140.1 coordinate 15,544, forward strand.
GAAGATGACATTCTTTCCATCCATGCCTTTATATGGCGCGGCATGAGCTGCCGGGATTTGCACCTTGAAATCGCCTGCATCCACGATGATCTTCTCGCCGCTTTTCACTAATTTCGCCGGGAAGAAGTTCATGGCGGGGGAGCCGATGAAGCCAGCCACGAAAAGATTATTGGGATAGTCGTATAGGTTTTGGGGAGTATCAAGTTGCTGTAAATTGCCCTTGTTGATCACGGCAATGCGGCTTGCCATCGTCATGGCTTCGGTTTGATCGTGGGTTACATAAATGAAAGTGGTGTGCAAACGCTGGTGTAACTTGCTGATCTCGGCGCGCATTTGCACGCGCAATTTCGCATCCAGGTTTGAGAGCGGCTCATCGAACAAAAAGACCTTTGGCTCACGCACGATGGCGCGTCCTACAGCCACGCGCTGGCGCTGTCCACCGGACAGCTGGCGCGGCTTGCGATCGAGCAGGTCTGTAATGCCGAGGATTTCCGCTGCTTCACTGACGCGGCGCTTGATCTCTTCCTTTGGCGTCTTGCGAAGTTTGAGGCCGAAAGCCATATTGTCATAAACAGAAAGATGGGGATACAAAGCATAGGACTGAAAGACCATGGCAATGTCGCGGTCTTTCGGGGCGACGTCATTCACAACCCTATCGCCGATAATGATCTCTCCTTCTGAGATCTCTTCCAAACCAGCCAGCAGGCGCAGGGCAGTTGTTTTGCCGCAGCCTGATGGGCCGACCAGCACCAGGAACTCTTTATCTTCCACTGCAATATTGAGATTCTTGATGATCGTCAGGTCGCCGAACTTTTTTACAACATTTTTGTACGTAACGCTTGACATGGTAATCCTCCAGTCTTAAGAATATGGTAACTTTATTATAACCACAAGGTCAAGTTTGACCTATGATTTTGTTAAAAGAGTTAGTTGTGTAGAAAAACTAATCACCACTTTTTATAGGAAAACAGGCTTATGTGTATTGCTAGATTCAATCAGAGCCAGAATGGCAGCAATATTTCCGCGGCTATCACTGAGCGAAATGCGAGGCGGCTTATTGAGCAAAATCGCATCACACATATCTTCCACTTCTCCAAGATATAACTCGGTTCCAGTCACGTTGATTTTTTCTTCCACGTCACGATGCACCAAAAACATGCTGCTTTTACTTCCAGGTTTAAAAGGCACGGGAATTTTCAAAACTGCCTCACTGCCGACGATTTCCATATAGGATCGATTTGGTGACTTAAAGCCCGAATCAAATTGAAGATGGACTCCGTTTGCAAATCGCATTTGCCCGATGAAAGACTCATCGCTTCCTCCCTGACCCTCAACCTGCCAGCCAAAAACTTCAACCGGTTCCTCCCCGACGATCATCCGCGCATAACTGATGGGATAGCACCCCACATCCCAGATGCTGCCACCGCCCATTTCCTTCACGAAGCGATAATTCCCTTCGCGAGTCAGCGTGAAAGTGAAAGCACCTTTGATGAGCTGTACCTTCCCAAGCGCGCCGCTTTCAATAATTTCTTTTACCTTCAATGTCTGTGCGTGGTGGCGGTACATAAAGGCTTCGGCCAGCACTTTCCCCGTTTCGTTTGAAGCGGCGATCATTGCATCCACTTCGTCAAGTGTGAGGGCGAGAGGTTTTTCGCATAAAACATGCTTGCCTGCGCGGAGGGCCTTGATGGCCCATTCGGCGTGCAGGTGGTTGGGGAGGGAGTTGTAGATTACATCAACTTCAGGGTCGGCGAGCAGGGCATCGTAGCTCCCATGTGCGCGAGGGATTTTATGCTCGCGGGCATAGGCCTCAGCGGAGGATTGGCTCCTCGATGCAACGGCCAGCAAGCGGGTCCGTTTTGAAGCGTTGAGGGGTTTGATCAAAGCGTGGTTAATTTTCGCTGTCGAGAGGAGTCCCCAGTTTAGTATTTTTTCCATTTTGGTTATTCCTGAAAAGAATGAGGATGAAAATAAGCATCAATGCAACCAGTATGATATTTACGGTAAAGCCGATTTGCAAGCCGAAAAGCTCACTGCCCCAAGCCACCAGCCAGGGGCCAAATACACCGCCGAGTCCTGCAAAAGTAAACAATAAGCCGAGCAAAGTATTTACGTTTTCGTGATGCGAATCTGAGGCTGTGGCGGTGATGGTGGGAAATATGATGGAAAAGAAAAACCCTGTGAGCGGCAGAAAGAAAGATAGATTCGTAAACGTGCCGATGGATAAGCTGACCAACGCACAAGAAGCAGCAATGAGGATCGAATAGAGATAGCCTACGCGATGAACGAAGAAGCCGCCGACTAATCGCCCTGCCATCAGCATGGCGAAGAAGAGGGCGAGTGCCTGATTACTAAGCGCTACGGAGACACCGCGAATCTCTTGCAAGTAAATGACCAGCCAAGATGCAACGCCGATCTCTGCTGAAACATAAAACGCGATAGCAATATAAAATAATGGCATCTGGTCCTTGAATGCCACTTGCGGGACATCACGAAAATCAAGCGAGGTTCTTTCCGCTGGTTTTGGAAAACGCAGAAAGGTGGATAAGAAAATGAATGCAGCAATGACAACCAGGTCCCAGCGATAGACCGTACGCCATGTGACATCTAGGCTGAAGAGCCAGCCCGCGAAAAGAGGGGCAAGCGTGGCTCCCAGACCATGCATGACAGCCATCAAATTAAGGAAGAGACCTTTTTGCTCGTGATACAAACTGACGATTACCGCGTTGGGGCCGAGTTCGAAAGCGCCCAGCCCGAGGCCTATCACAAAGAGGGAGGTCGAGAGCAGGAGGGCGGTATTAAACGTGCTGTATCCGCCCACGCCGATCCCAAGAAGAATCCCTGCTAATACGATGACGAGTTTGAGCCCAAATTTATCGGCGAGGATGCCGGTTAGCAGGGTGGCAACAAAAAAGCCAACATATTGGCTAAAGAATATATTGCCGCCAGTACCGTAATTAATATTCAATTCGGCGAGCATGGGTGGGAGCGTAGGCCCCTTGAGATTATCGGTAAACCCAAAGAGAAAGAATGCCAAAAAGCATCCGGCAGTGAGCAGGATTGTTGTAGTGGTAGCTGTTTTGTTTTTCATTTGAAGTTTTGGGGGATAGAGCTGGTTTCAGATGAAACCAGCTCTATTTTAGGTGAGAGGCTTAGCCTTTGAGTGAGCCCGCTAAGAGCCCGCGCAGGAAGTAACGCCCAAGGAAGATATATACAAGCAGGGTAGGGAGTGCAGCCAGTAGTGAACCTGCCATTTGCACATTCCAGGCAATGATCTGGCTGCCCGCCATATTATTCAGAGCAACCGTGATGGGCCATTCCTTGTTGCCTGTGAGGATCACAGCAAAGAGAAAGTCATTCCAAGCTGATGTGAACTGCCAGATTAGCACCACAACAAAGCTTGGGAGGGAGATGGGTAATAAGATGTAGCGATAGATGCCAAGCATATCCGCGCCGTCCATTTTTGCGGCTTCGAGTAATTCCTGCGGCAGGCTGGCATAATAATTTCGGAAGGTGAGCGTGGTGATGGGGATGCCGTAAATGATATGCGCCAATGCCAGCCCAGGCAAACCTGAAAACCCCATGCCATTCATAAATTGTACAAGCGGGATCATGATGCTTTGATATGGAATGAACATGCCAAAGAGGATAAATGGGAAGATCGCATCTGCCCCGCGGAATTTCCATTTCGCAAGCACAAAACCATTCAATGAACCAAGCGCAGATGAGATCAGCGCAGCAGGGATCACCATTGCAAAACTATTCCATAGGGAAGGCGAAAGTTTTGTCCAAGCTTCTATATAGTTATCAAAGGCAATGCCCTTCGGAAGATCCCACATGGTTTTCAGGTCGATCTCTGCGAAACTCTTGAAACCCGTCGCAAGCATCACGTACATTGGCAATAAATAGAAGATCGCCATCATCACCAATGGAACATAAAGCCAGTTTCTGCCAAGGCGGAGTTTAGCTTTCATTTTCACGCTCCGTCTTCAGGGTAAAGCGGATATACGGAATAATAAGGATGGCCACGCTGATAAGCAATAGTATGCCAATGGCAGCGCCTTTTCCGTAGAATAAACCATCAAAGGTGATCTGCCACATGTAAATGGCAGGGACGTCCAAAGGCAGTTGCTTCCCTGCGATCGCTATGATCAGATCAAATACTTTGAGTGACATGTGCCCAAGAATAATGAGTGCTGATAGAGTGACAGGTGAAAGCAGGGGGAGCATAATATGACGATAGATTTGAAGTTCGCTGGCCCCGTCAATTTGGGCTGCCTCTTTTAATTCCTGAGGAATTGCCCGCAACCCGGCTAGGTAAAGTGCCATGGTGTAACCTGACATTTGCCAAATTGCCGCAAGTGCAATGGCCGCCATGCCCCAGGTTGGGGTCGTATGCCAGGTATTAACGAGAGAATCCAACCCAAAATTTGTGAATAATAGGTTCAAACCGCTGGTACGTGTGCCTGTTGCCGGGTTCATCAGCCAACGCCAGACCACGCCAGTTACGATATATGAAATTGCCATAGGGAACAGGAAAAGGCTTCGGAAGAACCCCTCACCTTTTAATCCCTGGTCAAGCATTACTGCCAGAATAAAACCCAGAGAAATACTACCAATCACGAATACGCCTGTGAAGATCAGCGTGTTACGAATGTCAACATGAAAGCGCGGGTCGGAAAAAAGTTCAAGATAATTCTTTATACTGTTCCATGTGTAATCTGCGTTCAATCCCTTCCATTTGCTTAGCGATACACGCACAGACCAGCCGATAAAAACATAAACAAAAATGAACACGGCCAATATGGAAGGCGAGATAAGAAGGATATTTAAAAAGCGGTCTTTATCCCTGTGCATGTCATGCCTCTTTTCTGAAATCAAGCCACATAAAAGGTTGAGGCTCCGCAAATACGGAGCCTCAACGATTCTAACATTAAGTCTTTACTTGCAAGGGCCAGAGCTGGCACAAGCCGCAACCAGTGCGGTTTGGAAGCCCTCTACATTGCTATCGGCCAGGAACAAGCCAAGAGCGGTGTCGATCTCAGATTTCCAGGAGTCATTTGCAACCACGCCGTGAGTCAGCGAACCGACCACAACATCGCTGGACCAATCATCCATGGCGGATTGTAGATATTCGCCAAAGAGGGATTTGTCGCAGTCGGTGCGGGCGCAGATGGAACCCTTAACAGGATTGAACGCTTCCTGACCTGCCTTTGAACCTGCTACTGTCAACCAGGCAGTTGCCGCCTCTGGATCCGGGGCGCCTACTGCAAGGACGAAGGAGTCTGAGAGGAACTGGAAGACACCATCGCTTCCTGGAGTGGCGGCCCAACCGTAATCGGTATTAGGAGCCTTGCCCAATTCGCGGAAGTAACCTTCAGCCCAGTCGCCCATCACGTTGAATGCTGCATCGCCGTTGATGACGAGTTGTGCGGCATCCTGCCATGAGAGGGAGGTGGAGTCACTGTTGGCATAGGTGAGGGCATTGGCGTAGTTCTCCAAAGCGGCTGTAACTTCAGCGCTGCCCCAGTCAGTTGTGCCATCCCACAAACCATTGTAGGCATCGGCGCCAAGTGAGCCAAGCAGGACGGTTTCCAGCAAGTGCATCTTGGTCCACTGTTCACCAACGGCCAGAGGAGTCACGCCGGCAGCTTGCAGGGTATCCATCGCGGCAAACCATTCTTCAACTGTGCCGGGAACTTCAACACCATTGTCGGCCAGGACGGTTGGGTTGTACCAGAGTACATTGGCGCGGTGGATGTTGACAGGCACAGAATAGATGTTGCCATCCTGTGAGATCAATGGGATCAATGTTTCGGGCATAACCTCAAGCCAGCCCTGAGCTTCGTAGAGGTCATTCAGAGGTTCGATCTGGCCGCCAGCAACATAGGTGCCGATCAATTCCTGCCCGGCATGACCCTGCCAGCTATCGGGTGGGTCGCCAGCCTGCAAGCGGGTTGCGAGCACGGCACGGGCATTGGTTCCTGCGCCACCTGCTACTGCCGCATTGACGAATTCAATGTCGGGATATTCCGCGCTGAACACAGCCTGCATGGCTTCCAAACCCGCCGCTTCACCGCCGCCGGTCCACCATGAAAATACTTCAACGGAATTGCCGCCAGCAGCGGGAGCTTCTGTTGCGGCAGCTCCGCCGCAAGCTGTGAGCGCAATGGATGCGATCACGAGGATGCTCAATAGAGCAAAAAACTTTTTGTTCATTCTTCTCTCCTTATTTGGAACATTGATATTGATTCGAATATTACGGTCTTACACAGAAGTTATTCCTCGCGGCGATCACCTCCTCTCAACATGAATCGGTTTTGACAAAACATCGTCTACAACGATGGCAATGGCTCCGATCAGGCTGGCATCGGGCCCAAAGGGAGATAAAAGCACCTCGGCCTGCTGATCAATTTCGGGCAGGGAATGACGCGTCACTGTTTCTTTGATCGCAGGTAAAAGGTATTCACCGGCGATGCTGAGCGGTCCGCCAAGGATGATCTTTTCAGGATTGAAGATATTGATCAGACCGGCAAAGCCTTGCCCCATGGCATGGCCTGCCTCGGTAAAAGAATCAATCGCTTCTCGGTCACCCGCATCTGCGGCTTGTTTGATGAGGGCAATGGTGAGGGGAGAATTTTGTTCTGCAATAAGTTTTGGGATGATGCTGGTACGTTTGACTTCGAGGCGTGCCTGTACCCGCTGGATGATGGAATATTGGTTGGCGTATGTTTCCCAACAGCCGCGATTGCCGCAATGACAGACTGTCTGCGACGGCTCTGCCATGATGGGGGAGTGACCGATCTCGCCGGCGTAGCCATTTTTTCCGCGATATAGCTTGCCATTCAGGAACAGCCCGCCACCAATGCCAACACCGGCAAAAACAAAAAGGAAGTCCTGGCATTGGCGTGCTGTGCCAAATAAATGTTCAGCGATGGCGGCGGCATTCGCATCGTTCTCAACAAAGACGCTAAGTTTTGTTTGTTCTGAGAAAATTCTTCCAAACGGCACATCTCGCCAGTGAAGATTTGGAGCGAAGATCAAGACCCCTTCTTTCAGATCAACAGTTCCGGGTGTTGCGAGACCGAGCCCTAAAAAGCGAATGTTTCGTTTCCTCCCAGCGGCCATTGCTTCTTTGACAATGCGCAGGGTTTGGTTGATCATCTTTTCCTGGTCTTCATTTGGGTTGGCGTCTTCGCGCCTGCGCCAGATGATGCTGCCGAGGAAATCAGTTACAGCCACTGAAACGAAATCCACACCGAGCTCCACGCCAATGATCAGGCCAGCTTGTGGATTCATTTCAAGTAATGTGGCGGGGCGGCCGGCCCCACCTGAGTTACTGCCAGTTTCATGGACGAGCTTTCGGGCGAGCAATTCGTCCACCAGGCTTGAAACGGTGGATTTATTCAGACCACTGATGACCGCCAACTTCGCGCGTGAAATGGGTGACTGGGTGTGGATCAACCTCAGCACTGATGATAAATTATGTTCTCGAACGAAAGCTTGATCTGCTGTGTTCTTAGGCATGTTAATTAGTATGTTGGGGCAACAAACTAATTATAACCACCGGAGAACTTTTGTCAACTTAAAAAATTGGACTCACAATGAAAATAAAAAGTGCGGAAGTTCAAACGAACTTCCGCACAAATTTCCGTTGCCAATTGGTCTAGGCGTTCTTCAAAGCGCCCCAGCCTGCATACCCTGCTTTGGTTCCCAACTCTGCTTCGATGCGTAGGAGCTGGTTGTATTTCGCCACTCTGTCCGAGCGGGCGGGTGCTCCAGTTTTGATCTGCCCGGTGTTGAGCGCAACTGCCAAGTCTGCGATAGTGGCGTCTTCAGTCTCACCGGAGCGGTGGGATGTGACCGCTCTCCATCCGGCGCGTTGACAAAGTTCAACGGCTTCAATGGTTTCGCTTAATGAGCCGATCTGATTTACTTTCACGAGCAAGGCATTCGCCGCATTTTCTGCAATAGCTTTGCGGACGCGTTCGGGATTGGTCACCAGGAGATCATCACCAACGATCTGGATCTTGTCACCTAATTCCTTGGTCATTAAACTCCACGAACTCCAATCGTCCTGCGCGTGACCATCTTCGATGGAAACAATGGGGTAGTCCTTGACCCATTTGGCCCAGAATTCAACCATTTGCTCGCCAGTGAATTCCTTGCCTTCCTTGCGCAGATTGTATTTCTTGGTCTTCTCATCATAGAATTCGGATGCGGCTGGGTCAAGCGCGATGGCTACTTCCTGGCCGCGCCCAACCTTGAAACCAGCTTTTTCAATCGCGGCCAGGATCAATTCAATGGCTTCGCTATTTGCTTTGAGTGCGGGTGCGTATCCGCCTTCATCGCCGACAAGGGTGCCATATCCTTTTTCTTTCAAAACGGATTTGAGAGCGTGATAAATTTCCGCGCCCCAGCGCACGCCTTCAGTGAATGAGGAAGCACCAAAAGGCATGACCATGAATTCCTGCATATCTGTGCTTTGCCAACTGGTGTGTGCGCCGCCGTTCATGATGTTCATCATAGGCACTGGCAATACGTGCGCATACACGCCGCCGAGATAACGGTATAAAGGCATACCAAATGAATTTGCTGCAGCTTTGGCAACCGCCAGGCTGACTCCTAAAATGGCGTTCGCGCCAAGCTTGGATTTGTTGGGCGTGCCATCCATAGAAAGCAATTCAGAGTCAATCGCTTTTTGTTCAGATGCATCCCAACCGAAGAGCGATTCTGCGATCACACCGTTGACGTTGGCCACTGCCTTCGAAACGCCTTTACCAAGATAACGCTTCTTGTCACCGTCGCGCATTTCCAATGCTTCATGCTCGCCAGTGGATGCGCCTGAGGGAACCGCTGCGCGCCCCCATGCGCCGTCCATTAAAACCACTTCAACTTCGATGGTTGGGTTGCCGCGCGAGTCTAGAATTTCCAGCGCGGAGATGCTTTCAATTGTTGTGTCCATTTTGAACTCCTGGGGTTGTGATATAAAGCCAGACCCTAAAGGTCTTTGTTGTATTGATGTGAATTTTGCAGCGTTTCGTTGACAGATTGGAACTTACAATATTTGTGTGCAGACCCTTAAGGTCTTATTGTCGTAGCAAGTATAATCCCAAATATTGGGGACGAAACTATAACGAGTAGGGCAATCGCCCTTGGATTTTTTTATCCACCAATCCTCGCCAATCTCCGCGAATTCATATTCAGATTATCGTAAATTTGCGGAGATTGGCGGATTCTCGAACGTAATTACTGATTACTTCTTCACCTTTTCCTTCGCGGCCTTGATCAATCCCACAAACAGCGGATGTGGCCTCATGGGGCGTGATAAAAACTCAGGGTGGAATTGACTCGCCACCATATACGGATGGTCAGCCAGTTCAACGATCTCAACCAATTTGCCGTCGGGGGATAAACCTGAAAAGACCATGCCGTGTTCACCGAAGGATTCACGATAGGCGTTATTGAATTCAAAGCGATGACGATGCCTCTCATCCACTTTGGAAACGGCATAGGCGTTGGCGGCCTTCGTCCCTTTTTGGAGCAGGCACGGGTAGAGTCCGAGGCGCATGGTTCCACCCATTTCGGTGACGGAGCGCTGATCGAGCATCAAGTCGATCACAGGGTGTTCCGTACTTCGGTCAAATTCGGAGGAGTTGGCTTCTTCAAGATCGAGTACATGACGCGCGAAATCAATGCACATCACTTGCATCCCCAAACATAAACCAAGATATGGGACTTTGTTTTCACGAGCGTAACGCGCCGCGAGCACCTTGCCTTCGATGCCGCGCGACCCAAAGCCGCCAGGCACAAGGATCGCATCCGCTTTTTTGACGATATCCCAGCCTTTATCTTTTTCGAGATCGGCGGAGTGAACCCAGTCGATCTCAACCTCAACGCTGTTTGCAAGCCCCGCATGTTTGAGCGCCTCGCGGACAGACATGTATGCATCCTGCAATTCAACATATTTTCCGACAAGCGCTACTTTGACGGTGGGTTTCGGCTTGCGGACTTCATCTACTAGTTTTTTCCAGGGCTTCATATCTGGTTTGCGGTTGGCTTTCAACCCAAGCTTGCCGAGCATCAATTCGCCCACACCAAGTTTTTCCAAAAGCAATGGGACTTCATACAACACATCTGCGGTTTTCATCGGAATGACTGAGTCTTTATCCACGTCGCAGAAGAGCGCGATCTTTTCACACAGACTTTTGTCCACATCCTGATCTGCTCGCGCGATGATGATGTTAGGCGAAATGCCAATGGAACGTAACGCAGCTACGGAATGCTGTGTAGGCTTTGTTTTGATCTCGCCCGTCGCGCCGATGGTAGGCAGCCAGGTCACATGCACGAAGAGACAGTTCTCACGCCCCACTTCATTGCGCAGTTGACGCAGCGCCTCAAGAAATGGCTGCGATTCAATATCGCCAACTGTACCGCCAACTTCCAAGATGACGATCTCTGCACCTGTTTCCTTTGCTACAAGACCGATCCTGCGTTTGATCTCGTTGGTGATGTGCGGGATGACTTGAATCGTCCCACCGAGATAATCACCGCGTCGTTCGTTGGCGATGATCTCGGCATAGACTTGTCCCGTAGTGAAGTTGCTGACTTTGGTCAGGCGGTTATCAATAAATCTTTCGTAGTGCCCAAGATCAAGGTCCGTTTCTGCGCCGTCATCCAGCACATATACTTCACCATGTTGGTAAGGTGACATGGTTCCAGGGTCGACATTGATATAAGGGTCAAGTTTCTGTACGGCAACTTTGAAACCGCGCTCCTTGAGCAACAGCCCCATCGCCGCGGCTGTCACACCCTTGCCAACAGATGAAACAACTCCACCGGTAAAAAATAAATATTTTGTAGTCATATAAAATCCTTTCTAGGATAATTCGCCCTGAGCGGAGTGACGAGTGTTTTTCGAGGAATGCAGTCGAAGGGCAGCTTGATGTTACTTTTTTCTACCTTGTAATCTGTCCTTCGACTGCGCCGCGCAAAAGAAAGGGCGTGCGGCTCCGCTCAGGACGTAGTTAATACAAAGAGAATGGGGAGGGCGTTTAAGCCCTCCCCATTTGGGGTTGCGTACTTTTTGGTTGTGGTTGTCGTATGTTTCTCATCCGACCAGTTTCACCAGATCTTCGGCGGCGCGCCTCATCTCGAGGAAGATCATGCCGAGTTTGCCATCCTGGCGCGACATCGCGGTCAGCACGGCTTCTTCGCCAATGGCCGTCAGCACAATTGCGCCCTTGTCGCCCTTGATATACACCTGCTCCAGCCCGCCGCGTCCAAGTTCCCCTGAAATACGCTCGCCAAGGCTCAACATCGCCGCAGACATGGCCGAAACGCGGTCTTCCTCCACACCCTGCTGCAAAGCAGACGCCATGATCAAACCGTCCACAGAAACGACGGCTGAGGCTTCAATGTCTGGTGCGGCGGCCTGCATATTGCGAAGGCGTTCCACCATTTGGTCAGAGCGGGATTGTGCCATAACTCGGTCTCCTAAGGAAGCGGGTTGCCCCGCCATTAAGTGTGATTGAACGGTTAGAGTTTACCAGAAAAATAATCATTCGAGAATTGCCCGCACATTTCAATTCTTTTTCAAACCCTCATCTCCCATTATGCACCGATGAGGGATGGATATTTGACCCTGCCACTTCTTCATGTTAGACTCAACGGTTGCCATGATGAAATTACTTTTCACTCTCCTGCTTTTTTTGATTCGGGATTCGCCTATCAATATCTCATCGCCTCAAGCAGGTGAGATTTTACGAGGGCAGGTGGAGATTATTGGCAATATGGACACTCCGAAATTTTCATCCGCTGAGCTGGCTTTCTCATATGCCGCTTCCAACTCCGCCGATACCTGGTTCGCCATCCAGACATTTTCTCAGCCTGTGGCTGACCTCACCGTCGCCGTTTGGGACACCACCTCACTCACGGATGGCGATTACACCTTGCGTCTGCGTGTCTTTCTTCAGGATGGCACTTTTCAAGACCTGCTCATCTCAGACCTAATGATTCGCAACGATACCCCTTTACCAACGGAAGTTGGTCCAACCGAAACAGCATTTCCTCAATTTATCACCACTCTTCAGCCCTCTGTTTTGGTTGATCCTCCCGCCACTGCTGGAGTAACTTATCCCTCGCCCACGCCATTGCCTGCCAACCCCGCATCGGTCACCACCTCATCCATCTATTCGACCTTTGGCCGAGGTGCACTGATAGTTCTAGTCTTATTCGCCATCTTCTCATTAATACTTCGGCTCCGCAAAAACTGACAACTGTTTACTTGTCACTGGAAACTAACATATGACAGACTCCACATATCTCTTGATCGGTCTCGGCAACCCTGGCCGCGAATACAAAGACAACCGCCACAACATTGGTTTCATGTTGATCGACAATATCACTGTCCGTTTGAATGCACGCGGCATGAAGCTGCAATCCAAAGCCATTGTCATCTCCGCACAATACGAAGAGCGGAAGATCATCCTTGCCAAGCCGCAAACTTATATGAATCTTTCTGGCCAATCGGTGCAGGGACTATTGCACTTCTATAAGATTCCATTTGAAAACCTGCTTGTCGCTCACGATGATTTGGACCTGCCCTTTGGTACCATCCGCATACGCCCTGGCGGTGGGCCTGGCGGCCAGCGTGGCATGGCATCAACTATTGAAAGACTCGGCACGAAAGACTTCCCGCGCTTGCGCCTCGGCATCGGGCGTCCGCCCGGCCGCATGGATCCAAAAGACTATGTGTTACAGGACTTCTCGAAGGAGGACTTCAAACTTCTCCCCGAAATTTTAGATCGCGGCGCCGACGCCGCGCTGACATTTGTTATGCACGGCCTCAATAAAGCGATGAATCAATTCAATGGCGACATTCGCGAATCGTAATTCTCAAACCATTCAGTCTATATCTCGACAGGCTCGACCACCAATCGCAAATCCAAAATCGTAAATCGTAATGCTCAATACACACCTTCTATCCTCAATTCAGAATCTGGCAGAGTATAAAAAACTGCTGACCCAGCTTAACGTTGGCAGCCCCACCTCGGGACTCGGTCTGCCTCGTTCTGCGCGTTTGCCCGTCTTAGCATCTTTGCATAATGATCTAAATCAACCCGTTCTACTCATCACGGATCGAGCCGATCATGCCTTGTCGTTGTTCGATGAACTTGGCTTTTGGGTGAAGACTCCGCGCTATTTATTCGCAGAACCGAATCCGTTATTTTATGAAGAAGCCGCTTGGGGAATCGCAACCCGCCGCGAACGACTACAGGTCTTGACTGCGCTTTCTGCCTATCATTTGCCTTTTGCAAAAAAGCCAGAAACGCCGCCGATCATAGTTGCGTCTGCCCGCTCGTTGATGACGCGTACACTGCCGCGCCGTGATTTTCTCAAAGCCTGTAAGAAGCTATCAGTAAACCAGAACATTCAACCCGATAACCTGATCCGTGAGTGGGCGAGGATCGGCTACCAGCGTGTGAATACTGTGCTCGAGCCAGGTCAATTCTCACATCGCGGAGGTCTGCTGGATGTTTGGCCTTCAACGGAAGTTAATCCCGTTCGCCTGGATTTCTTTGGTGATGAGATCGAAACCATTCGCCGTTTTGACCCAGCCACCCAGCGCACTGTCGAGAAACTTGAATTTATTCTTATCACACCTGCGCGTGAGTTTTTGGCCGATACAGTTGATGAGGGCATACAGCTTTCTGAATTCCATATCCCGCTTCTGCATGGACAACCTGCTTCACTATTGGATTACCTCCCACAGAAAACCATCATGCTCGTGGATGATCTGAGCCTGGTTGAGAGCATGGCGAATGAAGTGGAAGAACAGGCGGTCAAGTTCAGACGCGAATCAATTGCAGAAGGCACGCTGTCTGCGGATTTCCCTGTGCCATATCTTCCCTGGTCTGAGTTGAACGATAGTATGAGTGAGTATATGTCTCTTGAGCTTGGTCATTCAACTTCATCATCTCCTGTTGGGAGAGGGCAGGGTGAGGGGGATACTGAACTTGCATCATGTTTCAGCCATGATGAAAGATTTGGCGGCAGACTTAAACCTTTTATCGATTACCTCACGCCGATTGTTGAAAATGGCGAACAGGTCTTTATCATTTCGCGTCAATCGCCGCGTCTGCATGAGTTATGGAATGAGCATTACCCTGACACTGATCATCCCAATCTCAAATTCATCGAAGCATCTTTATCAGAAGGCTTTGTTCTAACCGGCCAGCCTCCAATCTCTGATTCTCAATTACCAATTACCAATTATCAATTTCATAAAATTCATCTCATCACCGACTCCGAAGTCTTCGGTTGGGAGCGACCCCAACCACGCACGCGGCAGAGGCAGGTTGCAGATACGCCTGAATCGCTTTATTCCGATTTGCAAATTGGGGATTATGTTGTGCACGTCGATCATGGCATTGGACGCTTCGGCGGTCTCACCCAGCGACAGTTGGACGGCCACGAGAGAGAATTCTTGGCTGTTGAATATGACCGCAACGACATTCTCTACGTTCCTGTTCATCAAGCGGACAGGCTCACGCGTTATGTGGGTGCAGATGGCGGCAAGCCATCACTTGATAACCTTGGCGGGCAAGCCTGGGCCGAGACCAAATCGCGCGTCAAAGAGGCAGTGCAACAGGTTGCGGAAGATTTGCTCGATCTCTATGCACGTCGTCAGGTGGTTCAGGGGTTTGCATTCGCCCCTGATTCGCAATGGCAGAAGGAATTGGAAGATAGCTTCCCTTATGTTGAAACAGACGACCAAAAAACTGCAATCGCTGATATCAAACGCGACATGGAAGGCGCGCGCCCAATGGACCGATTGTTGTGCGGAGATGTGGGCTATGGAAAAACAGAAGTCGCCTTGCGCGCGGCGTTCAAGGCAGTGATGAGTGGTAAGCAGGCGGCTGTACTTGTGCCGACGACGGTGCTGGCGCAACAACATTTTGAAACCTTTTCGCAACGCCTTGCCGCATATCCAGTAAAAGTGGAAATGCTTTCGCGTTTCCGCACACCACGTGAGCAGACTGAAATTCTGTACAAACTTGCCATTGGCGAGGTGGATATCGTCATCGGTACACATCGATTGATTTCATCTGATGTGCAATTTAAAGACCTTGGTTTGGTAGTGATCGATGAAGAACAACGATTCGGCGTCACTCATAAGGAGCATCTCAAAAAACTCCGCACCGAAGTGGATGTATTGACTCTGACCGCCACACCAATTCCGCGCACGCTCTACATGGCGCTAACGGGCGTGCGTGATATTTCCAATTTGAATACGCCGCCTGAAGAGCGACTGCCTATCATCACGCATGTTGGGCCCTATTCACCGCGGCTTGTAAGGCAGGCGATTCTGCGTGAACTCGAACGCGGTGGACAGATATTCTTCGTTCATAACCGTGTGCAGACGATTGATGCAATGAAGGCGCATCTCAATAAACTTGTGCCCGAAGCGCGGGTGGATATTGGTCACGGGCAAATGCCAGAGGGGCAGTTATCCGCTGTGATGCACCGCTTCAATATGGGAGAGATCGATATTTTGCTTTCGACCACCATCATTGAATCGGGTTTGGATATCCCAAACGCGAACACCCTGATCGTTGACCGCGCGGATACCTTTGGCCTTGCCCAGCTTTATCAACTGCGTGGGCGTGTGGGGCGCGGCGCGATGCGTGCTTATGCCTATTTCTTCCGCCATAACAAAATGTCGCCAACGCAGGAGGGTCAGGCGCGGCTTGAAGTCATCGCAGAGAATACCCAGCTTGGTGCAGGATATTCGATTGCCATGCGTGATCTGGAAATACGCGGGGCTGGCGAATTACTGGGCACACGCCAGCATGGGTACATCCAATCTGTCGGCTTTCATCTTTACACAAGGATGCTGGCCGATGCTGTTCGCCGCATCCGCTTGCTGATGAAAGACAATTTGGATATTGATCTATCTTCGGCGCTGATGCCATCCACTTTCAATTTGCCCCTATCCATGCCTGTAAATGTGGATTTGCCTCTTGCAGTTGGAATCCCAGCCGAATATATTTCCGATCAGGATTTGCGCTTGCGTCTATATCGCCGCATTGCAGACCTGCGCGATGAAACCGAGTTGGACGCTCTTGGCTCCGAATTCCGTGATCGCTTCGGGCAAATGCCGGAGATGACTCAGAACCTGCTTTATCAGATGCGTGTAAAACTGCGTGCTGAAAAGGCGGGTCTAACTTCGGTCAACATGGAAGCAGGGCAGATCCTGCTAAAGTACGCCGCACCAACTGACGGCACGGAGCCGAAGCGTTTGCCTGATCTTGGTAATGGCATCCGTGGAGGTCGATCCGCTTATTGGGTGATGTTGTCAAAAGATGAAGTCTGGACCGTGAAGCTCCTGGATGTATTAGCCCAATTGGGTGATGGAGCATTGACCCAAAAATAAGCTAATATACGACAATATTTTACGCAATACCGCAATAGTATTGGTAGCAAAAAGGAGAATCATGAAAAAGAAAATATTGTTTGTGTTATTAGTTGTTGTTTTATTGGCCACAGCCTGTATGCCTTCACAGGAGCAGATCGATCAGGTGATAAATTCAGCGCAGCAAACTGCGCTTGCGCAGATCACCGTTCTTCCAGGCTCCACTCAGGATGTCAACCAGATCGTTCAAGCTACGTTTCAGGCATTGACCGCGCAAGCCGCAACGCAGACTCCATCAGCCAATGGTGGGATGGGAAGCATTTCTGGAAATCTTTCTTATCCATCTGAAGGTATTCCACCTTTATATGTGGTCGCATTCCATGTTCCTTCTAATTTTTATTACTGGGTAGCGACAACGCAGAATCAAACGACCTATCAAATTGATAACCTACCGCCCGGTGTTTATCATGTTGTGGCATATACCCAGCCTGATGGTCAACTGATGGGCGGCTACGATGAATTCTATCTATGCGGCTTGCAGCAAGGCTGTGCAAACAACACATTGGTGGATGTCAATGTGCAAGCGGGCGTTGTGACACCAAATATTAACCCCGGTAACTGGTATGGCGGCGCGGAAAGTTATCCACCTTTTCCGATTGCCAATGCTCCCCAAAACGGCGGCACGGACAATATCCCCACATTTACTCCAATCGGCGGGCTTTCGGGAAGTATCGCAGGACAATTAAGTTTTCCATCTGAAGGCATCCCTGCGATGGCAATCGTTGCATACGTGGTTGGTGGTTCTCCGTTTGATTATTATTACGTGGTCACGAATAGTGGAGCAAGCACCTATCAGCTCGATAATCTTCCACCCGGAGATTATTATGTTGTTGCGTACCCGATGACCAGCCCAACTTCATTCTCTGGTGGATATTCGCAAGCCGTTCCCTGCGGGCTGTCGGTGAACTGTACTGACCACAGTTTGATTTCTGTAGCTGTGACAGGTGGGCAGGTGACTCAAGGAGTTAACCTTGGCGACTGGTACGCGCCCGATGGAAGTTTCCCAGATTATCCGCTTCCATAACCAGCCGATAATTGATTCTGTTCCAATAAAATTTTCCGCCCCGACGATCATGGTCAGGGCGGATTTTTTTGTTAATTGAATTATTCACTTAACTCCAGTTGCTATCACACTCCCGTTGTGTCATGCTGAGGGCGCTCTTCCCTGCACCGAACGCAGGACGGTGTGCCCGAAGCATCTCCGCTAGTGTAAATAGAGACTCTTCGGTCGCAACGAACCAGCTCCCTCAGGGCGACACAGTCTTTTAATATCGATGTGGCAATCTGGGTTAATTTATGAGGAATCTCTATTGATAATCGACACAAGCTAGGTCATCTTTCAAGTTGATGATCGTCTCATCGCGCTGTTGTGAAGCTGGCGCATTAACTTGAAGCCTATCCAATGCGCCGCAAAGGCTGGGCTCCAGCCCGGCGGTGATGCGTTTAGCGAATTTGGTTAATTCCTTTACCTGCTCCCAATCTTCCATATGACCAAAGCCTTCAATGAAAGGAATGTACTCGAAACCATTATCTGCCCGCTCACCAGCAGATTGTGATTCTTCCCAAAGCTTCACTACTTCGTCCCATTGTCCAAACTGACGCGCCAAGTCCGCTTTTTGGAAGTAATAGCACCATGTTTCTGTATTTTGTTTTCCATAAATATCCTCAGGCAGGGATGGTTCTTCTCCATCCGCCTGTTTGATAAGGCTGATATCCGAGCCTGCGCTTAGCTGACGCATATCATCACTGACGAGCCGCAGATTCGTATCCTGTGGCTGCATAACCCATAAACATCGATTCAGTTCAGGGTTGAAAGAAAGCAGGAGCATTTGTTTGCTGCTGCCTATAAAGTCCATGCTTAGTTTGCTGTATTCGAGTGGTGCGCCTTGCAAAAGGTCGTTTACGTTTGGATTGGTGTAATAGAAGGGGAAATACCAATAGGGAGGTGTGTGTTCAAAATTCTTAACTTGATAACTTGTATTGATCGAAAATGAAACAGCATATTCGCCCATCATGCCAAGCACTTCTTCATCGGTCAGTATGGCAGTGCCCGTTTCTATCCTGGGTGCGCGCCACAATAACTGCTGTGAAAGCCTGACCTGTTTTTCCCATGAATACTGGAATTCTTTTGTGTTATCCAAATGAAAGTTGACCGCCAATGCCAGCGCCAGGGAAAAGAGTAGGATTTTTTTGTTACTGTCATTTACAAAATAATCAATTATTAGAAAACTCAATAATGCCGCCCCGAACATAGCGGGAATCCCAAAGCGTGAAGCTGATAAAAGATTCTTGCTTTCAACAATCGATCTGCCGATCAACCATACTGGCAAGCCACCGGTCAATAACCCCGCAATTGCCAGAGTCAAACTCCCTGCCTTCCAATCGTCGTTAACTTCTGTCGGGTCGGGCAGGAATCTCTTAAAGTAGAAATAAGCAACACCAAGACTCATTAGGCAAATACTAAGTTTGAATTGAACGAATGGAGAATTGAAATCCAATCCGCTTACGTCAGTTGCTTTTTGCCAGCCAATCGTCAACACCGAGATCGCATCCTTGATGGAGGCGGAGATCAAAAATCCAATCGCTTTGATCGGCTCGCTGAATAATTGCATCAGGATCACGGGTTCGTTTCGAGTGACATCTGGCGGGTTTTCATAGACCGCTATGCGCCAGTAAAAGAATAATCCCAATATCAGCAAGTAAGGAAGCCAGTTCAATAAAACTTTCGTCACTCTTTTTGACGAAACAGATTCTGAACGCGAGATCAAAATCCATAAGATGAACAGACGCAGTAGTTCAAGCCCCGCAAAATATTCGCTGGTGAATAGATGCGCAGCTTCCAACGCCATTGCCAGGATAGTGAGTATCACCATCTTGATGGAACTTGATTGAAGCGCATAGATCATTAATAAAAGTGAAAGCATGAATGCAAGAAAACCGAACCAGTGATGCGTCGACCCCACTGCGAATGGCTGAAGCATGAAGAAGGGATAAACGGCGAATAATAATGAGATGTAGAGTGCTTCTCTTTTGCGCTCGGGCCACATTGCGCGGACCACCATCCAAAACAATACAACCGTCCCCCAGCGCATGAGCAGCGCGGCAATGTGCCATGCCATGGGTTTGAAGCCAAGCACGTTGAACCCAAGCATATAAAGCCATGCGGCGTTGGGCCTACTATCGAAAACCAGCATTTCGCGCAGGCTGTCGATCCCTTTTAGTTTTGCATAAAAAACATAAGGCCAGTCATCCATATAAAACCCCAGGTTGGGGATGAGCAGGCCAAAGCTAATGATACAGGTGACTAAGAAAGCCAACGGCGCGCTTTTTTCGGAAAAATGTAATTGTTGAAAAAATGATTCGATTTTTTTCATATTATTGGTGATTATACCCTCGACGTTAACCATCGCTTCGCGCTTGGCTGCGAGTTGATTCCGCTTACTGGTTATTCCTCCGCCTTTGGAGTAAAATAGAACGCACATTCTATCTACATCCTGAGCGGAATACTGAGTGCGTTTCGAGGTATACAGTCGAAGGATGAACATTATAGAGAAAAAAACTATGGACTTCAAACTTCAAGCACCCTTCATTCCCATGGGCGACCAGCCCGAAGCCATCCGCGGACTTGTGGACGGCGTGAACAAAGGCCTCAAGCACCAGGTTCTGCTCGGCGCCACCGGCACAGGCAAAACCTTTACGATTGCATCCGTGATCCAGGAATTGCAGAAGCCAGCTTTGATCATGGCACATAACAAGACCCTGGCGGCTCAGTTATATGCCGAGTTCAAGGAGTTCTTCCCTGAAAATGCGGTCTCGTATTTTGTTTCCTACTATGATTATTACCAGCCTGAAGCCTACGTGCCGCGCCACGATCTTTTCATCGAGAAAGAGACTCAGATCAATGAAGAGATCGAACGTATGCGCCTCGCTGCGACGACTGCGTTGATCTCACGGCGGGATGTGATCATCGTCGCTTCGGTTTCCTGCATTTATGGTTTAGGGTCTCCTGAAGAATTCGGCAAAGGGACGGTCACTCTCAAAGTGGGTGAGATTTATCGTCGCAACGCCCTGCTGCGCCAGTTGATCGAGAGTCAATATCAGCGCAATGATATGGAACTTCGCCCCGGTACATTCCGTGTGCGCGGCGATACGTTGGAGATCGTCCCCGCCTATGAAGACAAGCTTGGATTCCGCATCACTTTCTTTGGGGATGAAGTGGAACGCATCATGCGCTTTGATCGCGTCAGCGGCGAGATCATTGAAGAGCCGCAGGAAATATCTGTTTTCCCAGCCAAGCAATTTTTGACCGATGCTGATAGATTGAAGGATTCGATCAAGAACATCGAATTAGAGTTGGAAGAACGCCTTGCCTTCTATAAGAGTCAGGGCAAGTTTCTGGAAGCGCAGCGCATCGAACAGCGCACTCGTTACGACCTTGAGATGTTGAAGGAAGTGGGCTATTGCTCAGGGATCGAAAACTATTCCCGCCAGCTTGATGGTCGCCCGCCCGGTTCGCACCCGTGGACGATGATCGACTTTTTGCCAAGTGATTATTTACTGGTAATCGACGAGAGTCACATGACTGTGCCACAGATACGCGGCATGTATAACGGTGACCGCTCGCGGAAAGAAACGCTGGTCGAATATGGATTCCGCCTGCCTTCCGCAATGGATAACCGTCCGCTGAAGTTCGATGAATTCGAGCAAGTAATGGGAGCAACGATTTACACTTCTGCGACTCCATCCACTTATGAAATGGAACATGCTGAGCAGGTGGTCGAGCAGATCATCCGCCCAACAGGGTTAGTCGACCCTGAGGTCGTGGTCCGCCCAACCAAGGGCCAGATAGATGATCTGGTCGGAGAGATCAAGCAAAGGGTGGAAAGAGGCGAGCGCATACTCGTCACAACATTGACCAAGCGAATGTCCGAAGACCTGACCACCTACTTGAAAGAGCTCGGGATCAAGGTCAATTACCTGCATTCGGAAGTGGAGACGCTTGAGCGGGTCAGCATCCTGCGTGACCTGCGTTTGGGTGTGTTTGATGTGCTGGTGGGAATCAACCTTCTGCGTGAAGGTTTGGATCTGCCGGAAGTTTCTCTCGTGGCGATTCTGGATGCGGATAAGGAGGGCTTCCTGCGTTCGGACACGGCTCTGATCCAAACCATCGGGCGTGCGGCCCGTAATGTGCAAGGCCGTGTGATCATGTATGCAGACCGCCACACCGATTCGATGAAACGCGCGATTGATGAGACAAATCGCCGCCGCGCCAAGCAGATGAAATTTAACGAAGAGAATGGCATTGTGCCGATCAGTATTCACAAGGAAATCCACGACCTGACGGAGGGAATGTCTGCCAAGGCTGTGGCCGAGATGAAGGGTGAATACAAAGTGAAGGGTGCTGCTGCGATGCCGCGCAGCGAACTGCGTAAGATCATTGCTGAAGTGGAAAATCACATGAAGGAAGCCGCGAAGAATCTGGAATTCGAGCGCGCCGCCGCACTGCGTGATGAGTTATATGACTTGAAGAATTTATTGGCTGAAGATGAAAGCTTGAAGCCGTGGGAGCGTATCAAGTTGATGACTGGTGATGAAGAGTAGGCATGCAGACTGACCCTGCTTCCCTGGACCCCGAGGAACGCTTCAATAAATTTTATGCGCTTGCATCTGCTGCACTGGGCGTATTGAGTTTGTGCACGGGGCTCATCCCGATACTCGGCACGATATTTGGTATTCTTGGCATCACCCTGGGTGTGTTGGGGAGAATATCTGAAAATAAAAGAATTGCGATGGTTGGGATCGGGCTTTCCATTATCGGCATGTTGACTGCGATCATTTTCTCGATTTTGGTATATATGCAGAAGTATTAATGGGGCTTCGCAGCAAAAATGATGTCGTTGCGAGGCGTTCTTGTACTTGGCCGAAGCAATCCTCTATTATTAGGAGATTGCTTCGGCGGAAAAGGCAAGAGCCCTCCTCGCAACGACATATTAGAATTGCGTTCTTTTTCCACTCTTTGTATTTTCTTTATAAAACCTTTACATTGCAGTTGTATCCTTTGAGCGTAATCAGGAATAAGCCTGAAATATCACTCAAAGGAACATAAAATGAAAAAGACAATTTTGATCGTAGCTTTGGTAGTTTTGGCGCTTGGCGTGTTCGGTGTGGGAGCGGCTTTCGCACAGGATGATGTCCCTCCATTTACTGGACGTGGCCCCATGATGCAGAACGGCACAAGCGGCCCGATGCATACATTCATGGTCACCGAGTTTGCGAAGAAACTCGGCTTGAACGTAAATGATATCAATACCCGCCTCACAGCTGGCGAGACCATGTACGACATCGCGCTCTCGGCCGGCGTCACCGCTGAGGAATTCCCTGCCCTTATGACGGAAGTCCGTGCGAATGCGATGGCAGCGGCTGTGAAAGCCAATGTCATCACCCAGGAACAGGCAGATTGGATGCTCTCACGCGGTAGCATGATGTACGGTGCTGGCTTTGACGGTAATTGCCCGATGCTGAATGGAGATTACCAGAACGGCTTCCGCGGCGGCCCCTCTGGCATGATGGGAAATGGGTACGGGTACGGCTATGGCCGTGGGATGATGAACGGTTGGGGCACAGGACAACAAACGAACCCGTAGTGGGTTGGAAGTAGAAAATAAGTAGTAATAAGTAACGAGTAAAAAGTTGGCGGTCAATTGATCGTCAACTTTTTGTTTTACGGTTTCCCCATTTCCTCCTGGAAAAAAATAATATGAATCGTTATCATCCTAATGTTGTGTCATGCTGAGGGATGCTTTTCCCCGAAGCATCTGTGTGATGATGTCAGAGACCCTCACCTGCACCGAACGCAGGTACGGTGTCAGTCGCAACGTGCGCTCCTTCAGGGTGACACGTCTCGTGAAGGGATTGCAGGCAAAATAAGAAACTACTAATTTTGTGTAGATTTCTTCAATATTCTACTCGTAGCTCACCCAGGTGGGTGACGTCCAGCTAAGGTGGCTATTATATCTTTTTGCTTTAATAGGCAGTGAAACACCATATGATACGGTCTGACTGAAATGTCGGCTGAGAGAATGAAACTGGTTGCAGATTCATTCTCGAGCTGTGAAAATTGAAGCGGGGTGCAAGGCCCTCGAAGTATCTTTAAGAGACCTTCGTCGGTTTAAAACTCAAGGATGGATAAAAATTGAATATGAAAACTTAGTGGTCCACACGAAAAGACCATGCAAGGATGGCGAGTAAATTTTGTCGTCCCGAAAGTACTTGATGGATTTTCACAGACAACATTCGCGCGGATCGTATCGCTTCACTTTCAAAAGTGAATTGGAGGTCCCATGAAAAAGATAAGCCTGTTCCTGGCAGCTGGGCTGGCAATTGCTTTGCTGTCCAATATGACCATTGCCCAGGCAAGCCCGGCTGTTCAGGCCGATGTACGGCGTGTTGGTTTGGTCGTTGCCTATACGGAAGGGGATAGCATTACCATTTTGGCCAAGGACGGCAATGAGTACACCTTTGAGATTTCTTCGCCGCTCAAGATCGTCCCGGGTCATCGGGCCAGTACGCTGGGTGTAGGATCCTATGTGACGATCATTGCGCCCAACAACGTGCCTAATGGCAAGCAGATTGCCGTAGGAGTTGTGATCCATCCGCAGGCTCCGGCCAGTTTCCCAATACCGACAGCCACTTTGACTGCTGTCCCAACTGATACCGCACTACCGACCGAAACGGCCACTGCAACCGAAGTCCCCACTGAAACAGTAACTGCGACAGCCACTGAGACTTCAACCACAGAAACTGAAACCCCGACAGCCACATCTACGGCTACAGAAGAGGGCGCTGCTACCACCACCTCAGCATCTCAAGTAGATGCCCAGGCAGCCGTTCAAACATTCCTTGAGTGGCTGGCTTCGCTGTTCCGCCAGGTAATGTCAAGTATTAGCTAACCCTTTGGTTTAGCCATGAAAAAACACCCGCTGTCAGTTGATCTGATAGCGGGTGTTCGTTGTGTCAGAAAATGTTTTCTAGTGACGAGGATCAGCAGTTTTATGATTTCTTCTTTTTTGCTTTCTTTTTCGCATCTGACTCAGCTCTTGCTTGATTACCATCGCCTGCAACGATGTTTCCTCCCGTGACATCACCGCCGACGTAAATGTTCGTGATGGTTGCTGCGCTTTGCTTGCGTTGAACTTCGCTCTCAATGCCACTCAATAATTTGCGGACATTTACTTTGACGTTGGGGTCTCCACGTACATTTCAGCGAAGTGTTCCATCAACAGGCGGTGGACGAAGATATATCCGCCACCGACGCGGCGCAGGAAGATCAGGTCAACGCAGTGGTTGAGGAAAGGGACGTAGTAAAAGGGAATATTGTCACTGAGGTAAAGTAAAAAACGTAATGTATAGTGATTAATTACAGCATAACCTCCAAACATCAATGCAAACCATAATCCACTACTTAAACCCCAATACAAGTCGCTGCTTATCAAGCCAAGCATAATTGATGAAATAAATCCAAAAATAATAGCATTCATAATAGATAGATCTACACCTTGATTCGCTTTAGTTCTTGTTTTGACTTCTGATGTTTTAAATCCTCCACCTAATAATCCACCAATAAATCCAACTCCTCCACCTATAATTCCAGCAATTGGGTCAATAAAGAACCCACCAGCTATTCCTAGGAATAATGGTGTTCCTATCAGCACCATCCAATCCTTTCGTGAATTAGGCAATGTTGCTTTCAACGACCACCTAGTAATTTCAACTGGTTCTTCACTAATACCAAAAAAAGCTGTAACCATCATTGCAATGCCCAAGATTAAAGCAAGCCCAGTTGATTGAAGACTATGAAATGCACCTAAATAGACCATCAACCCAACGAGTAGCGAGAACATTACTGGAATGACACTGTGTATTGTTTGCTGAGCTTTTGTTTTTAACCAGTTCTGCCTCATATGTTCTACCAAGAAGATTAATTGTTCTTGTTTAAGCAATTGGCGTGCCAACCATGAAAGCCAGCGTAATATATCTTTCTGTTCAAATGTTTTCTTGTTTGAACGTTCTGGACGCCCGAACATGCGCTCAACATAATTATTAAAGAGATGTTTGCGCTGCGTCTTCTCATCTCCTGATACAAAAATATCCACATCCCGTTTATCCCGATACGCCATTATCATAATGCTCAAAAACAGCGGCGTTTCTGCCATTCCGCGCAGGGCGCTATCTTTTTTGAGAACCTGCTTAATGCCCGCCATCTCTTTGCCAAAGCGGTTGAAGAATTCGGTAATCTGTTCCTGCGTCAAAGGCTGGACTTCAATTGCGCCTTCAAAGGATAATTTTGCCTTGAGGTCCGCGTAATCCTGACTGCGGCTGCACACGGCAAGCGAGGTCAATCCGTGTGCTTTTCTAAAGGCGTTGACCGCCTCCACACACTTGGCGCGACTCTCCTGCCGCACTTCATCCAAGCCATCCAGAAGCAAAAGTAATTTATCTCCCTTAACCCAATCGGGGGCACTCTTGCGGGGGACGCTGTACAAGTTGTTCAACTCCTGCGCCAGCCAATCGGCGAGGATGAGTTTCTCAGTCCACGAGGCGAGGTTGAATACCATCGGGATGGGATAGATGACATCTTCTCTGGCGCGTGCAATCAACTGGCGGGCGAGCTCTAGAAGCATGGTCGTCTTGCCAGAACCAGGCGCGCCGAGTATCAGCAGGGAACGTCCCATGCCGATGGAGTCGAAAATCTCCAGCATGGACAAGCCTGCGGGGAGGGTTTCGTCCGTTGATTCTTTTTTGATCGCCCACGGATATTTGGTCACCGCTTCGAGGTCTTGTTTGATTCCCAAATCCAACAATGCCGCGCCGTGCAGGGATGCGTCCAGCACGCCTTTGATCCATGCGTTTTCCACATGTCCCAGCAGGATGCGGCGGTTGCGCTGCTCGAGAGTTTCTTTGTCACTTGGGAATATGTAGTTGACTATTTTCTGGAAAATATTGTTGTCCCCGATAGAGACAATGCTATCCTTCACATCGCCGCTGATGGAGATGTTTTTGTTTGTAGAAGGATTGGGCTTCCGTTTGTCAGCCATTTAGTTGGCGCTTTTCTTTGCGAGGAAAGTCCCCGCTTAGTCCCTTTATTTTATTCGACTTCCTTCAACTTTCCTACCTTCAAACCTTCCAACTTTTCAACTCCCGTAGCGAACATCGTAACTTCGATCTGCCTCTTGGTCAACTTCATCATCTCGACGGCTTTCTCGGTTGACACTGCTGCAGCCTTCAAGAAATTCCCAGCCATGCCACCAAGGGTTGCGCCGAGGGCGATGCATTTGGCGATGTCGAGACCGTCTTTGATACCGCCGCTGGCGAAAATAAGCGTGCCGGGCACGGCTCGCTTCACGTTTAGTATGGATTCTGCGGTTGGGATGCCCCAGCCAACAAAAGTGGCGGCGAGGTTACGGGTGAATTCGTCGGGCGCGCGGTGCATTTCGACTTGAGACCAGCTTGTGCCGCCTGCGCCAGCCACGTCAATGGCACCCACGCCGCAATCGGTTAATAGTTTTGCTGTCCGATCGGAGATGCCCCAGCCAACTTCCTTTGCTATGACAGGTACTTCAAGTTTCTTGCAGACTTCTTCGATCTTCTTTGCAATGCCAGCCCAATTTGTGTCGCCCGCATCCTGCACGGCTTCCTGTAATGGATTCAGATGTAGGTAAAGCGCGTCGGCTTGGATCATGTCCACGGCTTTGCGGCATTGGTCAATGCCGTAGCCGTAATTGAATTGCACTGCGCCGAGATTTGCAAACAATAAAATATTTGGCGCAACCCTGCGTACTTGAAATGTTTTCGCCTGCTCGGGGTTTTCGATGGCGGTGCGCTGTGAACCGACTCCCATGGCGACTCCGCATTCCTGCGCAGCTTCGGCCAGGCGCAGGTTGATCGTCTCCGCTTCGGATGTGCCGCCGGTCATCGAGCTGACAAGGGTAGGCGATTTCAATTGTTTGCCGAACAGGCTGAGGCTTGTGTCGATGCGGTTTAAATCCAGTTCGGGTAATGCCTCGTGGATAAAGCGATAATTTTCGAGTCCGCTGGTCAACGCAGAACGTACATCCTGCTCTAAGTTGATTTTAATGTGGTCTGCTTTTCGCTGGTCGATTGGCGCAACTTTTGTCATGGGGTAGTGTTCCTGTGTTTGTGCTGAAAGCATGTTGGCTTGACAGTGCTAGTCAAGCGATTACAATAAGTAAATCAAAAATTTAATTGGAGGTTGTAATGTCTGACACATATACGGAACTCAGAGCGATCGTAAAGGATTTGCTTGGTGCGGATGAAGCGAAGATCACAATGGAAGCGCGCTTCCGTGAGGACCTGGAGGCTGATTCGCTGGATCTTGTGGAGTTGATCATGGCTTTTGAAGATAAATTCGGCGCCGAGATTTCCGACGAAGATGCCCAGAAGATCACCACTGTTGGCGAAGCTGTCAACTATATTGACGCTCGTAAGAAATAATTGATTGAGATTATAACCGTAGAGCCGCCTGTTGAAGGCGGCTCTATGTGTTTCTTGGGTATGTGGGGTAGGGGTACAGTGGGCGGATTTCGCGTTGAAGTCCTTGATGGTTCTGCTGTGCCCTTACCATTTTCTATAAGTAGGGGGCACAGCGGATGATTCTATGTTGAGATTCTTGATGATTCCGCTGTGCCCCTACGTGTTACATCAACAATGTTGGAATTTCTTCCGGGTGCTTGGCGACTTTTACCCCAGCGGCTTCAAGAGCTTTGATCTTGTCTGCGGCTGTGCCTGCTCCGCCTTCGATGATCGCGCCGGCGTGGCCCATGCGTTTGCCGGGAGGGGCGGTTTGACCTGCGATGAAGGACGCGACAGGTTTGGTCATTTTGGATGAGATATATTGCGCGGCTTTTTCCTCTTCGTTGCCGCCGATCTCACCGATCATGATGACCTTTTCGGTCTTGGGGTCATGCTCGAACATTTCCAATACATCAATAAAGTTCGTGCCATTGACCGGGTCACCGCCAATGCCAACGCAGGTGGAGGCGCCCATGCCGAGATTCTTCATGGCATAAAGCACTTCATAGGTCAGCGTGCCGGAGCGTGAGACCACGCCCACGTTGCCAGAGATGGCAATGTCACCGGGGATGATGCCGACTTTTGCTTCACCGGGGGTAAGCAAACCTGGGCAGTTTGGCCCAATCAAACGGACTTTCTTCTGGTCGAGATAATTGCGCACGCGCATCATATCCTGCACAGCAACGCCTTCGGTAATGCAGACGATGAGGGGAATGCCCGCATCTGCGGCTTCAAACATGGCGTCTGGTGCGAAGCGGGCAGGGACAAAGATGATGGTAGCGTTCGCATCGGTGGCATCTTTGGCGGTCTTGACAGAGTCAAAGACGGGGAGTTTTTCAAGTACCCATTCGCCACCTTTACCGGGCGTCACACCGCCGACGACGTTGGTGCCATAGGCAACCATTTGCGTGGTGTGGAATAAGCCCTCGTTACCTGTAATGCCCTGGACGATCAGGCGGGTGTTCTTATCAACTAATATGCTCATAAATAGTTTTCTCCGATGTCGTTGCGAGGAGGAGCGGAGCGACGACGAAGCAATCTCATAAAAAGAATGAGATTGCTTCGGGCGGGAGATCTCCGCCCTCGCAATGACATGTTATTTCTTCGCAGCTTCAACAGATTTCTTCGCCGCGTCGGCGAGGGTTTCTGCGGTGATCATATTTGCATTTTCAAGCAAACGACGGCCTTCTTCGGCGTTCGTCCCTACCAGGCGGACAACCATTGGAACTTTCGGTTTGACTTCATCCATTGCAACAAGGATACCGCGTGCCACTTCATCACAGCGAGTGATGCCGCCAAAGATATTGAACAAAACGGCCTTGACATTTGTGTCGGTGAGAATGATACGCATGGCGGCCGCAACTTTTTCCGCGGGTGCACCGCCGCCTACATCCAGGAAGTTGGCTGGTTCGCCTCCGAAGAGTTTGATCACGTCCATGCTGGTCATGGCGAGACCTGCGCCGTTGACCATGCAACCGATGTTGCCGTCGAGTTTGATGAAGGAAAGTCCATATTTGCGGGCTTCGATCTCAGAGGGGGCGTCTTCGTCTGTATCCCGCATTTCTGCCAGTTCAGGCTGGCGGAAAAGTGCGTTGTCGTCGATCATCATCTTGCCATCCAGCGCGAGCAGCTTCTTTTCCTTCGTGATCACCAGCGGATTGATCTCCGCCAGTATCGCATCTGTGGCGCTATAGACCTGCCACAAACTCATTGCGATCTTCACGAAATCTTTCCAGTATTCGCGCGGAAGGTCAATTGCAACTGCTACATCGCGGGCCTGGTATTCGCGCAATCCCAACAGCGGATCGATGTGAACTTTGACGATCTTCTCAGGGGTCTTCGCTGCTATTTCTTCGATATCCACACCGCCTGCGGCAGAAGCGATCATAACCGGCTTCTTCGCAGCGCGATCATTGGTGATGGCGAAGTAGATTTCTTGGTCTATGGCAGAGGCTTCATCGACCAGCACTTTGCGAACAGGCAATCCCTTGATGTCCATCCCCAGAATTTGAGTCGCAAGTTGTTCGGCTTCAGCGGAATCTTTGGCAAGCTTAACGCCGCCCGCTTTTCCGCGCCCGCCCACCAGCACCTGTGACTTAATGACAACGCGGCCACCGAGCTCTTCTGCAATATGCTTTGCTTCCTGAGCGGTAGCCGCAACCCTTCCTTTGGGGATCGGGATGCCATACTTTGAAAAAATTGTTTTTGATTGGTATTCGTGGAGTTTCATTATTCTCCCTCGGAGGATTTTTTGCTTATCACTTGTCGCATAAATTTATCCTTTGGCCTTGCAAATCATGCGTTACTTTGAAAAAGCATCGGCATTATACCACCATAAAAATTTGAAACAACAAAAAATCTCGTAGGTTTTTAGCCCCACGAGATTTTTTGTTTACTGTGGCAAAGTGAATCTCATGATGCGGTTATACAAGCCATCTGTTACCCAAACGTGCCCATCCGCATCGACTGCGACCCCAGACGCCAGGCCAAAGCTGGTGCTGGTATTCCCGAAATCGCCCCAAGTGCGTACCAGGGTTCCAGTTGGGTCAAACTCCATTACGCGGAATCCCTCAGGGTCGGTAATGAATACGTGCAAATCATCGCTTACCGCAATGAACGGCTTGTTATCCAGCGATTGGCCGAACCAGCCGTAGACATCCCATTGCTTGTCGGGTATGAAGGTTAGGAATTCATCGGTCTGGAGTGGGGTAAATGTTTGTATGCGTTGATTCCATGTATCCACAACGTAAACAGTTCCATTTTTATCGACGGCGATGCCGACAGGTTCATCGAATTGACCGGGTTCAAAGCCTGCGCTTCCAATCTGCGCGATGAATTTCCCATCCGCATCAAACACGACGATGCGCTTGTTCCCGGTATCTGTGACATAGACCCGCCCCTCGGCGTCCACCGCCAGTCCACGCGGGCCATAGAAGGCATCCGGTGTTTCACCCTGTCCGAATACTCCCCAGGTCATGATGAATTTACCCGTTGATGTAAATTTCTGCACTCGGTGATTCCAAGTATCCGTCACATAGACTGAGCCATTAGGCCCAATTGCTATTCCCCAGGGTTCGTTGAATGTTCCAGGCCCAATTTGGGTATTTACACCATCTGCGAAGGTGCCCCATTCATGCAGCGTTTTTCCTTCCATATCAAGATGTAATACGCGGTGATTGCGAGAGTCAGCTACGTAAACGGTACCATCTTTGGCGAAGGCTAGTGAGCGCGGCGCATTCAAGATGACAGGGTTTGCCTGTGCTGCATCGAAGGTCAAGTCGGCGGGGAGCACCACGTATTTTCCTTCGGTTGGGTCTTCGATAGTCTCAACTGGGTTTGGTGCAACACCATAATTCCAAATCTGCGATGCAACATCCTGACGAATATAAAGGCGCATTCGGTCAGCGGGCTGCCAGGTGGTGAGGGTCAGGTCGGGACGTCCCTTGGCTTGTGCGTAAACGCTGTAATCTCGGTTAAGCCAGATCTGCACAATGCCTGCCCGAATATTTGGGTCGGTGAATCCTGCGCAGAAATTTGTATAATCTTTTGATTTCCGCAATTTGAGGAAACTCATGATTCCCTTACAGGCGTAATCTTCGGGGAAGGGGGTGCTTGGGTCGCGGTCACTGACAAGATTGAAGTAGTCCTGCATCGGCCACCACATGCGGACGTAATCCACGCGGTAATAGCCGGGGCCGATGGCGGGCTCGATCTTGTCAAAATTCTTTTCATCCACAATGATGACGACAGAATCGCGCAGGGAGCGGGTGGGCTGGTCGAATGAGCGCTGGTTGGTGAAGTCCCGCAGATACCAAACGAAAGGCCAGGAGACGCCAGTGTCCGGTGCGCTGGCATCGTAGGCAATGGCGACACCCATTCCACCCGTTGTGCGCTCGGAGATTTCTTTTGCCTGCTCGATAATTTCTTTAATCCCTGTTGCGCCGTGAGCGTAGACGAGGAATTCTGTTGCCTGGTCATATGTAATGTACGAAGCGCGGAATGAAGCACGTGTTGTGAGCAGTGCTAAAAAGGCGAAGAAGACCAACACGAATACTTTTCCAATTTCTTTGAATGTCCACTCTCTTAAGAGATAGAGAATGCCAAAGGCGCTGAAGATTGTAGCGATCAAAGGCAGGAGGAAGGCCCCGGTTGCTTGTAATTGCGCAAGTTCCTTTCCTTGAAAGGGCGGAGTTGGTCCGTTGAGAGCCAGTACCATGCCTGTTGTGCTGGCTATGAATATCGCGAGTGCGGCCAG
This sequence comes from Candidatus Villigracilis sp., assembly GCF_057083605.1. Lineage (NCBI taxonomy): Bacteria > Bacillati > Chloroflexota > Anaerolineae > Anaerolineales > Candidatus Villigracilaceae > Candidatus Villigracilis > Candidatus Villigracilis sp. Next base: position 47,865 of record NZ_JBXMTI010000140.1, read on the forward strand.
AGTAAGTGGGATGCGTTGTTCTTTTAGTTTTTCCCAATCCGTTGTGTCGATCAGGCGCCCCAATGCCCAGCCTGTGATCAAGATCATGGGCCATGCCATGTGATAGGTCAGCCAGGGCATTCTCTCGCCTGCATAAGTGAATGCGACAATGCTAATAACGCTCCACCAGACTAACAAGCCAAAAGTATTTGGAAAGTTTCTTTCTTCTGTTTCCTTATCTTCCAGCAGGTTGATGATCTCATCTTGTTCTTCATCGATCTCAGCCGTCACTACAGGTTTTCTTGTGAATCCAATAACTAGTGCGAGTAGCAAGCCGAGCGCGGGCAGGAATTCATAGATGGGAATCTGTACCAAGAGATAGTAATACCAGGGCTGACTGCCTCGCTCTACATCCTGTTGAACGACCCAATATCCGAGGGAGCCGATAGTGCCTGTGAAAAACCCGTCGCTGTTGGTAAAGACTGTTGTGTAAAGGATTGTGAATGGAACCCAGAAGACCAGCGCGGTCTTCCACCATTTTTCCCTGTTCCACAATAAACCGATTGCCGCAGCGAGGATGAACATGACAAGCAGAAATCCGCCGATGATGAGAATGGAGCGCAGGTCTGCGCTTAAGGCCTGCACTTCTGGCGCTGTGGTTGGGATGGTGACTTTTAGATATTTTTCCAGAAATTTGATCGGGAAGGGTGCGAGTTGCGGGAGTACCATCGTCCCTATGATGATCAGCAAGTCAAATGAGCGTTCATTGCGAATGCGTTCCCATGAATAGCCTCGAATGAGGAAGAAAGATGTGGCTATGAACGCAACGAAAGCGGCCAGGGCCAGGATCGTGGTCAAAGATAATGCAACAGCCTCGGGCGGAGTCAGAGGCGATACCATCTCTTCCGGGTTGCTTGGCGCGGCAGTCTCTGTCCCTGAAATCGTGATGGCATCGCGGGTATAGAGTCCATATCCTGCTGCTGCGCCTGCCAGCAAAATTGTGACACACAATGCGATAATGAAGGCGGGATATTCCCATTCCGCGTTTTTCCACGGGCGGCGTGTAACTTGCACAATGAAATAGATGGCTAGAAAGATAAGAGCCTGGGCGCTGTAAATAAAGGACGTTTCCTTTGTAACAAAGTGAAGTGCGAGCGCCGCGGCTACAATGAATAAATATTTTTTGCCGCCAACTTCGAGATGGCGCAGGATGGCATATAACATCACCAAGCCAGAGAGACCAACATATGATTCGTTGCGGACGTAACGCCCGTAATAAAGCATGAAAGGTGAAATGACCAGTAAGAAGCCGGCGATCAAAGCACCCCATTTGCCGAGATAGCGGCGCCAATACCAGACCATCCAGATCGAGGCGATGCTGAATAAAGCGGCGGGAATGCGGGATGTGAAATCAGATGCGCCAAATAAAAAATATGTGAGTGCTACGATGTGAAATTGAAACGGCCCGTGCATCATGGGTGAATGTTGATAACCCCGGCCCTGGTATAACAGCCATGAAAAATAAGTGTGCAGACTTTCGTCGTGACTCATCACACGCGCGCCAAGATCATAAAAGCGGCTAATGAATGCAAGCAAAATAATGACCGCGAAGATCGCGATCTCATTTGTTAAAGCGGGGAGCGAGGAATGAATGGGGCGTTCGAGCCAGCTTCGTTTTTGATCCATGAAGTTTCACCTTTGATAAAGTAACTGACAATTTCTCAAGCAATGATATTCGCAATAGTTTAATGAGATGTGAGAGGTATTATAACAAGATTATTTAGGGTTTTCGCGTAGGCACGTCATGTCCATGTGTCATCCTGAGCGGCTTTATCGCGAAGGATCTCCACCACAGCGAACGAGATTCTTCGGTCGCGACGAGCGCTCCCTCACATCGTCCCGATGTCCTTCGGGAGAATGACACATTTTACTTCGACACCGCCCCCGCAAGCTGACCACAACCCGCGTTGATGTCAATCCCACGGCGCATGCGGATCGTGCATGGAATTCCAGCCTGCTCCAGCGTTTCTTTGAAAAGGATTGCCCGCTGACGGTCTGTCGCCTTGCCGTCGAATCCCGCGGTTGGATTTAGCGGAATGGCATTGACGTGGCACATTAGCCCGCGCAATTTGGAAGCGAGTTTCTTTGCGACTTCAGGTGTGTCGTTCACGCCGTTGATGAGCGCCCATTCAAAGGTGATGCGGCGGCTGGTTTTCATCACGTAATACTCACAGGCTTCCAGGACTTCGTCTATTTTATAGCGCTTGTTAACAGGCATCATCGCGACCCGTGCAGCATCATCGACGGCATGTAATGAGATAGCCAGGTTGACCTGCCTCTGCTCATCCGCAAAGCGTTTGATCTGCGGCACCAGCCCCACAGTTGAGATCGTAAAACGCCGCGCGCCGAAGTTATAACCTTCCGAATCGTTCAACCTGTCTATGGCGGACATGGTGTTTTCATAATTGTGAAATGGTTCGCCCATGCCCATGAAAACGATATTGCTGACAACTTCATCTTGTTCCTTCAACATTTGTGCATAATACAGCACCTGTGCCACAATTTCCCCGCTGGAAAGATGACGTTTGAATCCCATCTGACCCGTGGCGCAGAAGACACATCCCATAGCGCAACCTGCCTGCGTGGAAACGCAAAGTGTGCGACGGGGTTTTGAACCGCTAGGCTCGCTAAGTCCGCTAAGATTTGTTTTTTCCTTTGCGCTCGTTGCGCTCTTAGCGGTTAGATGGGCTGGATCATCCGCTGGGTCGCCATAGCACATCAACACCGCTTCGATCAAATTCTTGTCGGGCAATTCAAATAATGTCTTGCGGGTATAACCGTCCGAAGAATCCTGATAGACCTTCACTGAAAAAGGCATGAAGATTAATTCTTTCGCCATCTTCTCGCGCAAAGATTTGGACAAATTCGTGAACTGCTCCGGCGAGTTATAGAGATGTTGATACAGTCCCTGCCAGATCTGCTTAGCGCGATAGGCGGGTTCGTTCCATTCTTTTAGTAAGTTTTTGAGAGATGCAAAATCAAGATCGTAGATGAGCATGCCCAGATGATACCAGACTGTCTCCCGCGGCGCTTACGGCATCGCGCTTATTGTTTCTGGATCCCAATCTATTGGCAGGTTGTTCACATCCAAGATGAAAAAAGATGGGCTTGTCCAAACGATTCGCGAGCCAAAGAGACGGATAGAGCGATTATATGCAAGAAATTCAAACGAAAAGCGACTGGGTTGTAATTCTATACAGGGTTACCAGTTGAATCTTGTCATGTCATTTTACTAGCGTTTTGGAATTCACAGGTTTATACTTAATGTTCATAAAAATATGACTTCTCTCAAAAAGCCCGCCTTATCGGGCAATTTCATGAAAAACGAGGGTAGTAAATAATTTACGCTTCCTTATTGCTTCTTTACACCGGGGATCGTCAAGTACCCTTATTGAGAAATACCATCCGTCGAGGGAGTAATGATCAATTTAAAGTTATCAGCCAATTGTAGGAATGCTATGTGGCTAATTGCCATAGTGATCGGTTTTTACTATGCAATTGTCGTCCTGTTTTCCCGCAATTTCCCAATCAGCGACGATTATGTGCTTCTTGAGTTTCTTACCAAAACAGCCACCACCTCCGACCTTATGAAGATATTGGGTCTTCTTTTTGCGCAACATAACGAGCATAGAATAATTACAACAAAGCTCTTTTTTCTGCTAGACTACTGGATTTTTAGTGAACTTAATTTTAGACGATTGATCTTAATTGGCAATCTTTTCCACTTGGGCACTTTTTATATTTTAATGAAAAATATCCCTAAAATAAATGGGTACCGATGTTTTTTTGCCATTTTTGCCGCCTGTATGATTTTTCAATTTGGCTCGGCTGAAAGCATGCTTTGGGCAATGGCTGCAATTTCAAACTATCTGGTCTTGATGCTTGTATTGTTGACGCTGCATCTGTTTTCTAGGGGCGGCGCGAGCAATTATATGCTTGCCGTCATAGCCGCCCTGTTGGCTGTCTTTTCCCAGGGAAATGGAATGCTCATATTGTTCATTGGAATAGCCTATCTACTGAGTCAAAAACGCTTTAGAGAATCTCTTATATTGGTTGTGATAACACTCATAGTCCTACTGGTTTATTTTATTAATTATCAAGTACCTGAGGTGCATTCCGATCCAATGAATGCCCTCCATAATCTCGGTAAAATAATCATCTTCGCATTGTCGTTTACCGGTTCTGCATTTGGCGTGGGAGGGTCCCATTATCTGGTTCTAACCAACCTATCATTATTTCCCACCTTAACTTTCGGCTCCCTTGTATGGATATTCACGGGGTACAGTTTTTATAAAAAAAGCTACACTGATGGGAATATTTTTATCTGGTTTAACGTTTTTATCATCCTAACCGCAATCCTGACCGCAACAACTAGAATAAATTTTGGTTTATCGCAGTCCATGGTGATACGCTATCATGTCAATTCAAACCTCGTATTGATTTCGACAGCAGCGCTGGGTTTGCAGACATTGCCGATTATGCAAATTGGCAAACGTGCGCTGGATCGAGTATTTAATATGTCGGTGATCGCTTCTGTTGTTTATCTTGTAGCTACATTTGCCCTTGCTCTTTATTTTTATTTGATTGTCTTTTCACCCCTTGATTCTCAGGGGATTATATATCCCGATAACGACTATGCCGCGATGGTTCTGGAGACTGCCCAAAAACTTAATGTCTTTGATATCCACTAAAACCCGACGGAAGTGTTGCGGGTAAAAGTTCAACTGATTCGATGGTCGGTTGCGAGACTGTTCATTAATTGGGGTATTGACCCTCCCGTTCGTTGGCTTGAACCCGGTGTAGACTTGTGCATCTTGGCATTGTTTGAGAACTTGTAAGCAGGGTTTCTTGTTTTAGGGCGGTATTACTTGTCTTATAAAACATAAAACAGCGGATGCAAAACAGTGGCGCCTGCGCGTGAACAGCTATGTATAAATCACATTTGTCGCTGGCATTGCCATGGGGGCACCACGGCAACTGCAATCGGCAACGTGGTCAGCCCCGGCCAGTCTGTGGGTAGTAGCTCAGTGGCGCAAGTTGACTAAGCGCAGCCGGTGATTCTGCTAGAATCTGGCGTCTCGTTAATGACAAGGTTCAGCCGTTTGGTACAGCGTTAACCATTGTGATCCAAGTAGGTGCGGGCACTTCAACAGGAATCCCAGCTGTCACTCCTACTTCACCAACATCGCCAACCTATTCGTGGATGTAACCAAGTAATAAAAACAGCCCCGCATTATTTTTGCAGGTCTGTTTTATTATGCAAGTAACGAAGCAAGGTGGTCCGCAATGATATCCATCTTAGGTTGCCATTCCTCCGCTTGTTCTCTTGAGGAGACTCCGCTTAATACTAACGCAGTGGGGCATCCCACGGCCTGGCCTGCGGCAATGTCGGTCTCCAGCCTGTCGCCGACCACGAGGGTCTCCTCTTTCTTTGTCCCGAGTTTTTCCAAGGATAGTTCCATTAGATATGGAAACGGCTTGCCTGCTATGATCGGCTCCACGCTTGTTGCAATGGTAATCACAGATACCCACGCGCCGGACCCGGGGATTTCTCCGCGCGGGGTAGGGAAGGTTTTGTCGGTATTGGTGGTATAGAACGGGATGCCAGCCCTCACGAGCAAGGTCGCTTCGGCAACTTTCTCGAAAGTAATGCCGCGGTCAATGCCCATGACGACTGCTTGCGCTTGCGTTGCGTTTTCAACCGTCAATACTTCAAATCCCTTTTCCTCCAATGCCACGCGGATGCCGTCTTCGCCGATCACGAATATTTTTGTCCCAAGCGGATATTTTTGGGAAAGCATGAAGGCGATCCCTAAAGCAGAGGTGACCACTTGCGAAGCTTCGATCTCAACACCAAGCTCGGCTAGTTTCTGCTGATATTCTTGGGGAGTCTTTGTCCCGTTATTTGTGGCAAAGACAAATTTCAATCCGCGCTCACGGATGCGTTTGAAAATGGCTGGCAGGTCACCGATCGGCGTATCGCCTTTCCAGATCACGCCATCCATATCGAGGATGAGGGCTTTTATGTTTGAAGGAAGCATAGGATTTATGATTTCTGATTGACGATTTTGTGATTGTAGTGGTGGTCGAGTAGTCCCGCATGTTTTTGCGGGACGTATCGAGACCACCGAGACCACATTTCATGATTATAAACGCAAGACCTCGAGGATCACTCCTCGAGGTCTTGCTAATTGCTAATAGCTAAAAGTTGAATTACTTCTTCATCACCTTGTCGGGCGTTTCAATGACCTGATCCACCAAACCATAATCCACGGCCTGTTGTGCGTCCAGATAGAAGTCGCGGTCTGCATCGCGCTCGATGATCTCAAGCGGCTGGTTGGTGTGTTTGGCGAGGATACCTGTCAACAAAACTTTCAGGCGCAAAATCTGCTTGGCTTGAATTTCGATGTCCGTGGCCTGACCTTGCGCGCCGCCAAGAGGCTGGTGCATGTGGACAGTCGCATGTGGCAGGGCGTAGCGCCTGCCCTTCGTGCCGGCAGTCAGCAACACGGTCCCGAAGGATGCGGTCACGCCCACGGCAACGGTGCTGATCGGGTTCGAGATGATCTGCATCGTGTCGTAGATCGCAAGTCCCGCGTAGATCACGCCGCCGGGGGAGTTAATGTACATGCGAATTTCCTTCTCAGGATCTTCGTGATTCAGGAACAACAATTGCGCCACGATCACATTTGCGACCTGGTCATCAATTGGCGTGCCGAGGAAGATAATATTATTACGCAGCAATAGTGAGTAAATATCATAAGCGCGCTCGCCGCGGCCCGTATTTTCAACAACCATTGGAACTACATTTTTGAAATCAGGGATCATTTTTGTCTCCTTTAAATTGGGACAATCATACACATATTATATTGGATTTTTATTAAAGTTTGGTTGGCGATGTAAAAGTGCGTCGCACCTTACTTAATGAGATGATTCAACTCTTTGGATTCTTTCCATTAAGCAGATACTCTCATCTATGCGGTCCCCATACGGGGATGATATGCGACGCACGCTTCATTCTTAAACTGTCACCTGCCAGCCATTAACCAGCGTCTCTTACTCTGACTCTTTTTCCTGCTTATCTTCCACAGGTGCGGCTTCTTCTTCCTTCTTCTCTTCTTCTTTTGCTTCCTCAACAGGCTTATATTCGCCCATCGCAATAGACTTGATCATTTCCAGCGCTTTGCGGGTCATCACGCGGCTGGCAGATTCCATGGCAATGGCTTCGCTCAATTGTTTCTGTCCTTTGCGTCCACCGCGCACCTTGCTGAAGTCCATGCCTTGCTGTGCGAGGCTGTTGATGGTGTCGTTGTATTCCGCATCCAAGGCTTCGTTATCCAGTTGGATATTTTCCTTGCGGACGATTTCATCCAGCACCAGGCCGCGCTCGAGGCGTTTCTTGGCAACTGGTTCCACTTCGTCTTTTATGAATTGCTCGCGCGTGGTGTTGCGGACTTTGAAATAGGTTTCCAAATCCATGCCTTGCTGGGCCAGGCGGTTGGACAAGTCCGAAAGCACATGCTCGCCCTCATGTTCCACCGTGTGTTCGTGATACTTGATGGTTGCGCCTTCTTTGATCTTTTCGATCAAATCGATGAAATACTTATCGTCATAATCATTCTGCGAACGTGTTTCCACATCTTTTTTGACGGCTTCCTTCAGGTCATCTAATGTGTCGCCTGCCCCAGTCATCTTTGCGAATTCATCGTCCAGGTCGGGCAGGGTCACGCCGCGCACGGTTTTGACCGTGACTTCGATCTCGACACTTTTTCCTTTTAACTCTTCCACTTCCCAATCTTCGGGAAATTTGTGTTTGACGGTTTTGCTCTCGCCAACTTTCATGCCAACCAGTTCCCTGGCGAAGCCGTTATAAGGCCATTCCGTATCTCGGTCTTCCTGACGAACGAAAGTTGCAAAGCCTGTGCGGTTCAATTCTGTGGTTTCAGATTTCACATCCACTAAAACGTAATCACCGATCTCAATCGCACGGTCTACAGTTTCTGTGGTGGCGTACCTTTGACGTAAATCTTCGAGGGCGGCATCTACATCTGTTTGTTCGGGGGTCTTCCATTCATATGCCAGGCGGATGGAGTGATAGTCACCTAAGTCCACTTCGGGAGCAAGCGGCACGCGGAAGGTGAACTTGGGCGGCTCAAGGCTGTCAATTGATTCAAGTGAGCCAGCCGCGCCGGGGTTAACTTCCGCTTCCTTGAGGATATTGGAATATTCCGCATCGATGAACAGGTCAACGGCCTGCTCGGTGATTGCGCCTTCACCGTATGTGCGCACGACGACATCGTAGGGTGCTTTGCCGGGCCGAAAGCCAGGGATATTTCCGCGTGAGGAGATCTTCGTTGCCGCACGCCGTTTGTAAGTGGTCATTTTTTCTGGTTCCACTTCCACGATCAGTTTGATGGAGTGGTCTTCTTGAATTTGTTTTTCTATGTTCAAAGTTTCCTCTTTTTTCAAACCTGACAGGTCTTAAAGACCTGTCAGGTTTTATTTTGTTTTGGTGAGGATGGTGGGAGTCGAACCCACACGCCTTGCGGCACATGATCCTAAGTCATGCCTGTCTGCCAGTTCCAGCACATCCCCGGTTGTATGATTTGGTGAGCAATGAGCGGCGGAATTATACCGTAAGGTATGTCTAATTTGTAGATTTGAAGCCGATATTTAGCAGTTATAATAGCGCCCATTCATAAAGGAGAAACATAGATATGCCCATCTCTTCTGGAATCCCTGCGCCCGATTTTGAATTATTGGATGATACAAATACGCCGCGAAAGCTATCCGATTATCGCGGGAAGAATGTTGTCTTGTATTTTTATCCCGCCGATGACACGCCGGGTTGTACAAAAGAGGCTTGCAATTTTCGTGATGATTATTCCGCTTATGAGAACGCGGGTGTGGTGATATTGGGTGTCAGCCCTGATTCAGTTAAATCGCATGTGAAGTTCAAGAAGAAATTCCAATTGCAATTTCCGCTGCTTGCGGATGAAGGGCATAAGGTCTGTGATCTTTACGGGGTATGGGGGCCAAAGAAATTCATGGGCAAGGAATATGAAGGCGTGCTTCGTACTACTTTTCTGATCGATGCGGAGGGAAATATCAAACAGGTGTTTGAGAATGTACGTCCTGCTGAGCATAGCGCTCAATTACTGGCTGATCTGGGAGTTCAATAAGAGTATCGTTAGCCCGTATATTGGGTTAAGATATACATTATTGCCGACGGTGTTGTGAAAAAAGCCGTCGGTATGATTCTGCCTATTGAATTGGAACAGATTTCGGTTAAGGAAGATGCGTACAATGTCCACAAAATATAGTGACAATTCGCAAAGAATTTGGTATATTGGTCGGGTTGTGAAAATAGTGACAATTCGTACTTAATTAGTCCAATTCAGGTTTATGAACCTTGGGGTGGTTTCCCCTTATTTGATTTTTCATTAGGAGAGAGCGTATGCGACACTTTGTAATCGTGGGAATTCTCGTCATTGTGACGGCCATTCTTACTTATGTCGGTCTGGACGCTGTTGGGTTGATGCCTGTTCAGGCCAGCCTGCAAGCTGTTTCGATTGACTGGTTGTGGGATTGGCAGTTGATCGCGATGTCGTTCCTTTTCGCGCTCATTGTTGTGCCGATGTTCTATAGCTTCATCGTTTTTCGGCGTAGGAAGGGCGAGACTGGTGATGGCGAACATATGGAAGGCAACACCACTTTGGAGATCACATGGACGGTGATCCCGCTTTTTGCGGTGTTGGCGATGGCTTATATGGGCGCATATTCGCTGGGTGAAATAAACCGTGTGGATCCCGGTGCATTGGAAATTAAAGTAAGAGCCCAGCAATTCACATGGACTTTTGAATATCCCGAATACGGCATAGTTTCCAATGAATTGCATTTGCCTGTGGATCAACAAGTGGTGCTTAAGATGGAATCAGCGGATGTCATCCATTCATTCTGGGTTCCTGAATTTCGCGTCAAACAGGACGTTGTGCCTGGACGCGTGACCGATTACCGAATCACCCCGACGCTGGTTGGCAGTTACAAAGTCCGCTGCGCGGAATTATGCGGTACTTCCCACTATAGTATGGAAAACCTTGTGATCGTGGATTCGCAGGCCGACTATGACGCCTGGATCGTGGAGCAAAAGGCGATTGCCGCTGCGTCACAGACCCCGGAGGGGCAGGGCAAGTTGTTGGCGGTGAAGTATGGTTGTACCGGCTGTCACACTGTGGATGGCTCAAAGCTGGTTGGACCCACATGGTTGAACTTGTACGGTTCCACACGTGAATTCGCTGACGGCACATCTGCAGTGGCTGATGATGCATACATTATCGAATCCATTCGTGACCCGAAGGCGCATGAAGTAGAAGGTTTCTCACCTTCCACCATGCCGCCTTTTACATTAACTGATGAAGAGATCGCGAACATCATTGCGTATCTCAAGACACTGAAATAATTGGCGGAGGATGGAATAAGATGAAGAAATTCTTTTCGACAGCCTTTGCGCGTGGTTTGTTCTGGCAATTGATCGGCACGCTTTTGGGCGCCGGCTTGATCACAGGCATTCGCGCCGCAATGGGCTTGAGCGTAACTGACGAGTTTTTCTTTACTGAACCAGCCTGGGTATTGGGCGGCTTTTTCGGGGTGCTCTTTTTCCTTGGAGGCAACGGTTCAGTAAGTGACTGGTTCAAGTGGGCGCGCGGTATCGATACCCCGGAGCATCACGAAGAGCATTACTCCGGCTGGGAGAAATATTTCCATGTTTCTCTCGACCACAAAGTAATCGGTATTCAATATACGGTGGTGGCTTTGGCATTGATCAGCATCGGCGGTTTGTTTGCGTTGATCTTCCGCACCGAACTGGCGGCTTCTGAATTACAGTTCCTGACCGTTGATATGAAATTGTTCGGGCAGAATGGGCCGCAGCTTTACAATACATTGATGTCGCTACACGGCATGATCATGATCGTGTCCATCCTGCTGGGGGTTGCAGGTATCATCAACTATGTTGTGCCATTAATGCTTGGCGCACAGGATATGGCTTTCCCGCGTTTGAATGCCTTTTCATTCTGGGTGGCTGTACCCGCATCTGTCCTTTTGCTGATGAGTCTGGTTCTCGGTGGGTTTGGCACAGGCTGGACGGGTTACCCGCCTCTGTCTGCGCGTGCTCCTGTGGGTGTGCAGATGTTCTTCATGGGTGTGTTCACGGCTGGCTGGTCTTCCATTTTAGGTGCGTTGAATGTGATCGCAACTGTAGTCCGTATGCGCTCCAAGGGAATGACTGCCTGGCGTATGCCGATCTTTGTATGGGCTGCTGTTGCCACTTCCATCATTGCTCTCACCGCCACACAGTTGATCGGTCTTTCATTCCAATTAGTGATGTTCCAGCGCCTCTTTGGCATGGGCTTCTTTGACTCTACCAAGGGCGGCAATCCTGTTCTCTTCCAACATCTGTTCTGGTTCTATTCACATCCTGCGGTATATGTTTTCGTTCTACCAGGCCTCGGGGTGATATCTGAACTCTTGCCCGTCTTTGTTCGCAAGCCTTTGTACGGCTATCGCTGGGTCGCCATGTCATCACTTGGCATTGCTCTTGTAGGCTTTGTCGTATGGGCACATCATATGTTCGCATCCGGCATGAATGAGTACCTGCGCATCCCGTTCATGTACAGCACACTCCTGGTTGCTGTCCCAACTGGCGTAAAGTTCTTCTCCTGGGTTGCAACGATTTGGAAGGGCAAGATCGTATTCCCCACACCTATGCTGTTTGTGCTGGGTGCTATTGTTGTATTCTTACTGGGTGGTCTCACAGGCCCCCCCAATGCTACGGTCTCAGTTGATTTACATTTGCATGATACTTACTTTATCGTTGGGCATTTTCACGATACGATTTTCGGCGGCTTTGTCTTCCCATTCTTTGCCGCGTTGTATTACTGGTTCCCCAAAGCAACAGGCCGCCGCATGAACGAGACCCTCGGCAAATTGCACTTCTGGCTCATGACGCCTGCGTTCTTTGTGCTAACCTTCGGTATGATGCGCATTGGCCTGATGGGTATGCGCCGCCGCATCGTGGATTATGATCCCGAACTAGGTTTTGACACCACACATTTGGTGCTCACCATTGCAGGTTTTCTCATTGGGCTCTCGGTGGTGATCTTCCTTTACAACCTCTTCAACAGCATCAAAAATGGTGAAAAAGCTGATGGCAACGTCTGGAATTCACGTTCCCCCGAATGGCAAGTTCCATCACCGATGCCGATGCACAACTACGATCAGCCTTTTGAAGTTGTAGGCGAGCCATACGATTATGGCCTGCCGGGCTCGAAGTATGTTGAATTTTCCGCGCCTGCCAAAAGCACGCATAAATAAGGGGTAGGACTCAAATGTCACATATATTAGATAAAACTTCTGCTTTTCGCCAGGGTGTGGTGATCTTTGTCTACCTCGCCGTGTTAACCGTGCTGGAATATTTTGTTGCGGTTACGTTCAAAGCCGTTTCAATCCTTGTTGTGGTCGCGGTCATCAAGGTTGGGCTGGTCATGTACTATTACATGCATATCTACAAATTGAATGAAGAGAGTGATGCTGATACACACTCTTACTCATTCAAGACCGGCACCAATCGCCTCGGTTTGTGGCTGTTCCTGCTCTCCGACTCTTTTGTCTTCGCAGGTTTGTTAACCACCCGCGTGAACCTGTTGGGGCTTACCCGTCCACATTTGAATCAGCTTCTGGGCCTGGCTGTGACCGCCATTCTGTTGATTTCTTCATTCTTCATGAATCGTGGAGAGACCGCCATGGCGCATGGTGACAAAAAAGGCTTCATCACAAACACCATCATCACCTTTGTACTGGGTCTTGGCTTCTTGTTGGGCGTGGTGGCTGTGGAATGGCCGCTCGCTGCTGAAGAGGGCCTTACAGCCAGCAGTGGTGCCGCTGGCGCCGTCTTCTACATGATGACCGGTATGCATGCCTTCCACGTCTTTACCGGTTTGATCTTCCTGCTGGTAGTGCTGAACAATGGGCGCAAGGATATCTACTCCAATGAAAAACATTGGGGAGTGGAAGCTGCTGCAGTCTACTGGCACTTCGTCGATCTCGTCTGGATTTTCTTCTACCCTGCCTTGTATTTGATCGGGACCACACTGTTGTAAAATCGTTGTTTCTGGCGCTGGCCGTTGAATTCTGGTATGCCGGAATAACGAAAAACATGAACGGGGCGGCCTGCGAGGGTCGCCCCGTTTTGGAGTAAAAAATAATGGATCGAAGAATAGTTTGGGTTGGGGTTGCTTCCTTTTTACTGATTGGCTTTGCAGTTGCTTTTTTCATGCTCCTCTCAAAGCCCGCAAGCTTTCGAGGCACAGCCTATGTTGAGCCATATCCACAGGCCGCAGATTTTGAATTGACCCAATCAAACGGTGATGTATTTCGCCTGAGCAACCAGCATGATAAGATTGTCCTGCTTTTCTTTGGCTATACAACCTGCCCCGATGTTTGCCCGACAACACTGGCTGAATTGAATCTGGCATTGGATCAAATCCCAGATAAAGCAAAACAGGTTCAGGTGGTTTTCGTCTCAGTCGACCCCGAACGCGATACTGCCGAGGCGGTGCAGGCATATGTAAGTCGTTTCAACCCATCATTTATTGGTTTGAGCGGATCATTGGATAAACTGGAAAAGATCTGGCAGGATTACGGTATCTTTCGCGAAGTTGCACAAAGTGACTCAGCCGCCGGGGACCTCATCAATCACACAGCGCGGGTCACCTTAATCGATACGCAGGGCAAGATGCGTCTCTCCTATGGCTTTGGTACTCCAGTGGATGATATTGTCCACGACCTCAATTTAATCTTGAAATAATTTCCTGAAAGTGAACCCATGCCTCCCGTCCGAATTGCAGTAAAACGAATCCTGTTTTCCATGTTGGTTGGCCTTGCCATTGGCGCGTTGATCAATGAGGTATCTTTCCTTTTTTTACGTGAAACCGCGCGTGCTCCGCAGGTGATCGAACTTGTCATTCCCGAAGGTACTGCTGATAGTATTGCCCGTGGCGAAACGCCACCGACCATTCCCAACTCCATGACCTTTGTGGTTGGCGATACGTTGCTGGTGCGCAATAACGACACAGCCGATCATGAGCTTGGCCCGCTGTGGATTCCTGCCGGCACATCTGCCAGCCTGCCTTTGGATGCGGTTCAATCCCTCGCCTATGATTGTTCATTCCAGGCGGGCAATTATTTTGGCCTTGATGTGCGCGAGCCTCTCACACTCGGCGTACGCTTGTATGGAATTCTATATTCAGGTCTCCCGCTTGGTATTTTGATCGCCCTCTATGCCCTCATCATGCCCGCCAAGAAGAAAAATGATTCTCAAGAAAATGTTTAGCCGCGCATGGTGGTTCACCACACTGCTGGTTTTTGTTGGAACTGCATTGTGTATACGTCTCGGTATCTGGCAATTGGATAGGCTTGAACAGCGCCGTGTTTTCAACGCCCAAGTCCAATCCATGCGGGCGGCGGAGATGCTGGAATTAAATAAAGAATTACCCGAAAATATTTCCACGATGGAATGGCGGGCTGTGACCGTCACTGGCGAATACGACTTTGAGAATCAAGTCGCTTTGCGGAATCAATACAATGGTGACGAATATGGATATCATCTAGTCACCCCGCTTCTTTTCAACGGGACAGTTGTTCTGGTCAACCGCGGCTGGGTCCCCGCTGATGGTAATTCCGCTCCCGAAGATTGGCGTCAATATGACGAAGAGGGGCAGGTCACTGTAACAGGGCAGATCAGGCTTGGGCAGGTCAAACCAGCTTTCGGCGGAGTCACAGATGCGCTGTCCGAAGATGGCGAAATGCTTTACCTGTGGAATAATCTAAATCTGGAGCAAATGTCCACACAGTTGCCATATCCCATTCTAAATATATATGTTCAACCAAACGCAGATGGCGGCGATACCATTCCACCGATCCCGTTCCAGCCCGTCATAGAAATCACCGAAGGTTCACATTTTGGCTATGCCTTGCAGTGGTTTACGTTTGCAACGATTTTGTTCGTTGGTTATCCATTTTATTTGCGAAAGCAGGATAAGAGAAAATGAAATACTCTCTGAGATCATCCTTTTCCCGTTTGGTATTGGCGCTGTTTGCTCTGGTCTTTTTGTTAACCATCGTTGGGCGCATTGTGACAGTGGCAGGTGCGTGGGTTTATTGTGTTGGCTGGCCTGTATGTATGCCGACAAATCCATTGGGATATTTAAAACTCGGGCATCTCGCGTTGGTGGGTGTGGCTTCGATTTTTATGGTGTTGGTATGGCGTAAGGCCTGGCGGGAACAACGAGACCAAAAATTACTCCTGCCGCTTGCCACCATAACCGGGGTATTGTTCTTTGGCCAGGCATTTGTTGGCGCAATTCAAATGACGCGCGATTATCCTTTGCATCTGGTGGTGTTGCACACATTTACCGCTATAGCTTTATGGATTTCACTTGGCATGTTGGTGTTTGCCGCAGGCGTATTGGCGAAAGATGCAGAAAGCATTTATCGCGTTGATATTCGCCAACGAATCAGGGATTTCTTTATTCTCTCAAAACCGCTGATCGTTGCCTTGTTGCTAGTGACAACATACGCTGGCTTGGTTGCAGGCAGCAAAGCCTGGCCTTCCGCTTCGCTCACATTTTGGACTTTACTGGGCGGCACATTCGCAGCGGCTGGCTCAAGCGCATTGAATCAATATATTGATCGTGAGTTGGATAAGAACATGCAACGCACTTCAAAGCGCCCACTCGCTGATGGACGTTTGACCGCAGCTGAGGGACTATCCTATGGGCTTGCGCTTTGTCTGATCAGTTATTATGTGATGGCAGGCTTTGTCAATTTGCTGGCTGCCTTTCTATCCTTAGTAGGCATTGTCTATTATGTGATTCTGTATAGTGTCTTGCTAAAGAAAGCCACAGTGCAAAATATTGTAATTGGCGGCGGCGCGGGCGCGATCCCGCCAATGGTGGGTTGGGCCGCGGCAACGGGTCACCTTGGTCTTGCAGCCTGGATCCTTTTTGCCATCGTTTTCATGTGGACGCCCCCGCATTTTTGGGCGCTGGCCATTGTACGTATGAAGGATTATGAAAAAGCAGGCGTGCCCATGATGCCCGTGGTGCATGGGGAGGAAAAAACTCGCAGATACATCCTGATTTATACGATTGAATTGATCGCCGTGACTTTACTGCTTCCCATTTTCAATTTGGCTGGGATGGTCTATCTGATCTCTGCTGTGGTCTTGGGCGGCTTCCTGCTCTACGCCGCATGGCGGGTTTTTAAAGTTGGCGGCAACAAAGTTGCCTGGACGATGTACCGCTGGTCCAGCATGTATCTGGCATTTATCTTTCTGGCATTGATGATCGATGCGGTGGTGTAGTAATTCTCTAGCTCCTCTGATCAATTCCGAAATTGCGAGATTCAGAGTATGCCAGGTTTTTCTGTCCGTTGCTGCCCTGAGATCGTCTCACTGAATCGCTTGAAAAATAATCACGTTTTTTGTATCTAGAATGGTTTTGTATTTGTCTGAATCCTGAAGATCCTTGATTAAAGCAATTTGTATAGGTTTGTTGCCTGAAAGTTTTCGAATATACACAAAGTCGAAGGGGATTCCCCGTTGCATGCTCCATTCTGATAAACATTGTTCACCTAGACTACTGCAGAGTTGGAGTGCCTTATATGCGCTGGTTCTCTCAGAAAAGACCCCGTCATTAACCCACTCGTAGCCAAAAACAGTCCCAAGACTTTGACGGTGAGTAAGGGATGGGAACCACTCTGAGGTAGGGTCTCTCAACGGAACTTCATTGGTAATCAAAATAAAACGGCTGTCTGCAGAGGTGTTATCTTCAATCCATTTGAAGACCTCTAAATCCTGCGATTTTAATGTGTAATTCCTATTTACCTCCATGGCAGCTGCGGAGGCAGACAACATACCATAAACAAAAATGTAGCCGATAACGAGTTTTGCAATCCGCCCATTAAGCAATTGATTTGCCCACGACTCGTCTTGTTCCTTTTTGTTATCAGAGGCTTTGTCGCGCATCGAATTAAGTCTTAGTCCGGGAAGAATCACCTGTTCTATTGCAATTGACGCTAGCATTGCATGTGGCAATATAAGATAGAGCGCCCCACTACGAGGTTCGACCAGGTAGGCTGCTGCCATCCATGCAATATAAAAGTACTGCTTGTGTGCAATAGTTACAGCGATGCCAATCAATGCCAGAACTGCAATGAGTTGTAGAAAAAGCTCATCGGTGAATTCAAACCCAAAGAACGTGAACAATCTTGCTGCCAACCCGGAGCTATCTTGCGAAGCAGCGGAAATCGGTGCGAGGAATGCGGATATTCCGTGATGTGAAAGCATCAGAGTCCACCATGGAGAGGTCATCAGTGTTATACCTAAGACAACTAAAAATGAGTAAACCATCCCGCGAATGGAGCGATCCAAGACAAGATAAAAAACCAGGGCCGCAATGGCAATTTGCACTGGTGCCTCCGGGTGTGTGAAAATTGCCAAACTAGAAAGGACTACAATCCCGAAAAATTTCTTATATTGTTTATCCCTGTAATAGCGATAGAACCATCGAATGGCAAGGATGGCAAAGATAAAACCGGGCGCACGCGTAATTCCTCCTCCCATGATGTGCCAGTCAAATGCGCGTGGAATAAATGCAAATACGGTTACTGAAAGTGCCACTTGTACTTTGGAGTTAAGCACCTCTTTTGCAAGTAAATAAAAAGCAGGAATAGTCAGCGTGCTAAGAACAGCGGGAAGAATTCGAAACAGTTCAAAGGTGTCAACTTTAAAGATCTGAGCTATTAATCCTGTTGCATATAATGCCAGGGGAGGATAAAGATAAGGTATTGAGGCAGAATTGTATGTCGTGTAATATGGAATTTTAAGTCCGCTTCTTAGAATATCCAGGGTCATTGTGTAAAACAATCCACCATCGTTTAATGGGGCGGTAGAGAAAATCGGTGCAAATAACCTTACAGATGCCCCTGTGACGGTAATAAAGCTGATAATAAAAGCCATTTCTGGATCGCTAAACAAGGATTTGCGCTTTGTCATGAAAGCTCCATTCTATTGATTTTATGGCCCGTCAGATTTCAAGTTTTTATTTTCCTGAATTGCTACCTAATGATAACGGCTAGGCCAACTTTGTATGGAGTTGAGGATAACGTACTATCTAGGCTAGACTTTGTCCAATACTTCATTCAAAAAATTAATGTTCATTCCGTTGGAAAATATGAATAGTGGCTGATGTATAAACCAGAGAAAAGTCCGGGGTCTCATTTAATGAGATGAACAGGGAAAGTTGGGTCTTATTTTCCCTTACCCACGCCGATGAAAGCATAATGTATTTATATTCATCTGGCAGGCTGCTCTGTAGTTTATACAGGCAATCCACATCTTGATATAAACATTGGTGAATTTCTGTAATTACCTTGTATTGGTTATTGTAGTGATTCTTGCCAGTTAACCATTCTGTTCCCTGAATGGTGGCAATACTTCGGCGTTCTGCGAGAGCTGGAAACCACTCTGTCAACGGAGAAAGTAACGGGTTGCCTTGTTCATCAAGAATCAGGAAGAGATCACTTGAATTTGTATTTGCTTGCACCCAATCAATGCTTTTAAATTGTTCCGCACCGAGTGTTTGATATGAAAGCGTGTTCGAAACTTTGTAGGCGTTATACACAAAAAGCAAAATAAAGAATCCGAAAAACAATCGTCCACTCGTAAATTTAAGTGAGCCCATCCAGCTGTCGGGCGAAGAAATATCATCGTCTGCGTTTGATAGACGTGTTGCAATTCCATCAGCTAGCGCAGTGACTGCCATGATCGAAAACGGGAAAATGGAAACAGGAAGTCCACCGCGCGGATCCACAATAAGGCAGAGCAAGGCCCAGGCGACAAGAAAATAATCTTTCTTTGCCAGGTGCATAAAAAAACCAATCAACCCAAAGACTGCAATCACAGGCGCGTATTCCCCAGTAAAAGATAACGAAAAAAATATCGTCCAAAATAGCAGCCGTGAATGTGTCACCTGGCTTGCGTTCAACAGTGTAGTAATACCATGATGTTGCAAAACTTGAAACCACCAGGGAGATGTCAAAACAAGTACACTCAAAGCGACGATCACAGAGTATGCAATTCCCTGCTTGTCCCTCCCGAAAAACCACCATAGGAGAATGGACGCAACCACTGACTGCAAAGCCCAGGCCGGATGACTCAACACGCTTCCCATTGCGCTGATCACTGCCGAAACAACCCAGGCTTTTGTCCTGCGCTGATACATTTGATGAACGCACAAAACAGTTGCAGTAAAGAAGAGGGTCCCCAACGAGCGTGTCAACCCGCCGCCGACGATATTCCACCAATACGAGTTCGGTGTCAGCGCAAAAATGATAGTTGCCAGTGCTGCTCTTGGCTCTGAACCAAGAAGTTGTTTTGCGAAATAATAAAACAAGGGAATGTTCAAAATTGTGATAACAGCAGGTAGCCACTGTAGAATATCTAGAATTGATATATTCAGTGTTGAGTTCAACGCACCAGCAATATAAAATGCCAATGGGGGATACGCGAAGGGAATCTCTGCCTGATTATAGGTTGTGAATATGGGCAGGGAATAGCCCGCCGATTGCAAGTCCTTTATCATGGTGTAAAACATGCCGCCATCCACCAGTGGGAAATTAGTCCTGATGATTGGGAGAACGCGAACAGTCACTCCAAATACAATTGTGAGGATGAGAAAAAAGGCAGTTACATCTTTGGCGTGTGACGTAGATTTACTCATAGACAGATATTCTATTTTCTAAGAATGATGGCCGTTCCATCCTTGTACAAGACCGTCCATTGATAATCATTTTCCAGGGTTTCTGCAAGCAAGGACTTAGGCGGGATGATGGCCCATTCTATGTTGTATTGTTCAAATACATCTTCCCATCCAGGCGTAAGCGTGATGACGGCTTCGTACTGCATAGTGACATCACCCGTTACGTCTGCAACACTGTCTACAAAGGCTAATTGCTGGGGATAGGTATTGAACGTAATATAGCCTCCCCAATTCAGGTCATTGAACATCTTTCCCTCTTGCGGATTTGTCTTCAACCATTCCACTGCCTCCACAGGAAAGACTGTACGATCAAATTGATAGAATCTTGCGGCAGTTGGGGAAGTAAATACAAAGACACTAAGAATTAGAACTGCTGCTGTAGGCCAGAATGAACCCTTGATCTGGCTTTCAATTTTATACAAATTGTCTTCGAGCCTTGAGATGGTCTGGATATTATTAAATGTCCCAAGTGTTTCTGCCAGCGCAAGTGGAACTACGACTCCATATAGATGAATATTCCTAAAGGCAATCAAACTCAAGGCTGTAAACCCAGCGAGCAATAGACCTTGCCCAGCAGATAACCTGTCTCTTTTAACAGCAAGCAGGAAAACGGAAAATGCGACTAGCCCTAAAAGCACTTGCATTTCTGGCATCTGAAAATCTGGCGGATTTGATTCGAGCATGCGAGACATTAAATACTGATTATTCACAAACCCAAAGATGCTCACCCAGGGCCCAGCGCCGCCAGGGTTTAATAAGCTGGCAATGATGGAAATTATCAGCGCCAGCCATAAATTTTTGCCAACTTCTTTATTGATATGGGTTGAGTCTAGAATAATCTCAATAAGCCAGCCAACAGCAAAAGCGAATAGGACCAAAATCCCTGCGATGAATTCGCCATGCATATTGCTCCAGATAAGCATGAAGGCTGGGAAAACCCAAAGCGGGATTTTTTCGCCTCTCCTTAATTTGTCTGCCCAGATCAGCCAGATTGCCAAAAACAACATGGATATTAAATGTGGACGTGTCACCCAGTTGAGTGAAGTAGCGAGCGCTCCCCATGCGACTAAAAGAAACGAGGCCAGTCTTGTATTAAATCGCACTGTTACTGATTGGTAAATCAAAAAGAAGGTGCTTGCTAAAATAATTGCAGAGAAGATTACAACCCCGCTTAGGCCCATGTAAGAATAAATACCGTAAAGAATCACATCTGCCAGCCACTCATGCGAGACGTAATGTCTGTTCAAGTAGGGGTATATGAATTGCTCGGTTGTAGGAATATCACCCGTTTGCAGAATATATTTTCCCATCAGTAAATGACGCGGGAGGTCGCCATCCAGGTTGAGCATACGGTTGCCCAGTACAAGGACGGCAAGAAATAACGCGATGAAGAAAATATCCTGTATTCTTGGCAGAAGACGTGCAAGATTTGATTTCATGCAATTTGACCTGTTATCTAAGTTTGGTATTTAAGATGCTCATGAAGAAACTCGCGAATAGCACTTGAAACCCCAGGGTAAAAAGAACTGCACCCGGAATGACCAGACGCATAGTGAATGTTGGGTCAAGATTGCCGAAAGAGTTTTCTTCCCAATAGACCAACGCACCAACGGAGCTGACAAACCCCAATAGGATCATCCCGATACCGAGGATGATGCCCTTTTCAAGACCGATGCTTTGAATTACTTTGTCTGTCGAATTATCTTTTGGCAGCAAGCCTGCGTTGACACCAAAAATATAGGTGAAAAGTGAAAATAAAACTGATTGCATGCCAAGGATAATTAAAAGGGCGGCGTACATGAGAGTGTGAATGTCCAATACAATACCGCCAACATTGCGCGGACCACCAAGTAGGAATATTGAGACAAATAACCCAACAACGGCCAAGGATACACCTGGATAAAAAAACAACCAGCGCGGACTGTATAGCAACAAGAACCTAAGATGTCTCCAGCC
>NZ_JBXMTI010000141.1:0-39060 GCF_057083605.1 Candidatus Villigracilis sp.
CGACCTTTCGGGTCGGGTTATGAACTGGGCATGTAAGTAAGCACCATACACAACCTCCTTTAGTCCGAGAAGGATCTCTGTGAATTTGTTGAGGCAGGCGTCCTGGCTTGTCAGAGTGACTGACTTACAGTTGCGGTACAGCGCTGGACTTTAACCAGCTTCCACCTTTACGCCCTAGCTTCCGAGCATTGGGTCACCTCAACACTATTTAGTTGTCAATACGTCAGCATTGTAACAGGTTGCGCCGATGGGTCAAGTGATGTCCAGCACATGTTTTTCGCGGGCTTGCCTGTGATTTGAATTCCTTGAGAGGAAATGCTGTTGCTGGGGAAGACTGAAAGAGAATAATTCACAGACGATCGCGAAAACCCATGGACGTGCCATTATGCCCATTCATATTGATGGAACCATATCCGCCTTTGACAAAGCGATCCACCACATCTTCACGACCACCCTTCATTCGTCCCCAGACGAACATAAACTGATTATTCTTCGGGCCGAGGTCGGGATGTTCGGGGTCAATCATGACATCGAGATGGTTTTTGAATTCTGTTTGGAATTCATGCACCAATTCTTTCTTCTTCTCGGCGTCTTTTTCATCCCAAATCTTCTTGATAGCCGCTGACATCTCGTGCGCGAGTTCGGCATCTGTTAGGGCGCGGACAGCTTTCATGCCATCCACATTGCCTTCGCCGAACAAATCACCGCCGTTGACCACTTCATCAATGGCTTTCTCGAAGGAAATGGTTTCCCATTGTCCTGCACCGCGCTTGGTGCCAGGCTTGCGCTTGAGTACGCTGATAATGCGATACGGGTCATATGCTGTTTGCAAGCCAGCCTGTCCCTTGGGGCAAAGCCCGCCTTCAATCGTTGCCATACCCTTAACGGGGGTTTCATAAGCCGGATGTGGCCATAGCGTCCACGGGCTATAGGGGTTGCCATCAATCTTGGCAGCCATTCCCTCTAGAAGTTTTACTTTGATTCCGCAGCCCGTATTACATTGCAGACAAACAGTATAGATCTGATTTTCGGGTTTGACTTCAAAAAAATTGCCTTCACCCGCAGCCATTGCGTTTTTGATGGCTTTCTTTGCCTTGGGCATATTGCCCAGAAAGGCTGCCGCCGCACCAGTTACTCCGGAGAGTTTGAGAAAATCACGGCGCGAAAATTTGTTATCAGATTGTTTGGTTTTCATTTCTTCACCTCAGTAAAGCGCGCCATGTAAGCCAGCAAATAATCCATGCCGATGAGAATGCCCAGAATAGCGAAGCCCATTATCGCTGACGTGACCGACCACTCCATCAAGCTAGGAGTGTATTCCAGCGTCAACTTGGGACCGCTAAATGCTTCAGTCAGGCCGGGTAACATGGGAGCAACCTGTCCTGGCACAACAATCAGGATGCGCGCAACAGCATATCCGACTAACAAGAACAGTCCCATCAGTCCGGCGATGAAATCGTTCTTCGCCAGTTTGGGCTGAGACAGGACAATGATCGGCAGCAATGTGCCGATCCCAATTTGCACGACCCAGAAGGAAAATGCATACTGTCCATACAGAATGGACTGGACAGCTATTACATTATCTGGCGCACCACCATACAACAACTGGGTGTAATCTGCAACCATGAAATAGATCTTAACTACACTCAAGATGACCGTGAGGAGACCAAGCGTCCACAATAGGCTGGCGCGATTGCCGTGATCGTCTTTAGGGCCAAACCAGCCGACGATGACCAGCATGAGCGCCGCACCTGAAGCCAGCGCAAAGACTGGGAACTGGACCGGAAGCAGGCCAACATGCCAGAACAAGCGAGTGGCATTACCGCCGAGCAGAAAGCCTACGCCGCCTGCCACAAGGATTGAAACCACCAGCCCGATCCACATGACAACTTTCATCGCAGATTTTTCGGGGCGAGTGAATGCCAGGAACAATGAGATCACGATCAAGACGAGAAAGATCGTATATCCCCAAACCATGAGCGCCAGGAAGGAATTGAAGTTTGGTTGGAGATAAACCCTCCAGATGCGATCCATATGCCCCAAATCCATGCCGATGGATGCCAGCCCGGCAGGTAAGGTAACTACCGCTGCCCAGAGCATGGTCTTGCCTGTGCCTTTGAACTGGGGAATGTTGAACAGGTAATCGAGCGTGGCCAGCATGTAAGCCCCGGCGGCCAAGCCAGCCAGGAATAGGTACATGGCAATCCACAATCCCCAGCCAATGTAAGAACCATAGTTTGCGCTTTGCTCACCTTCAAACAGGCGGATATATACGCCCCACAGGCCAAATAATAGGGCAAGTGTGCCAACAGCGTAAGAAATTTTCTTTATCATCTCAGCCTCCTATACAATGTAATACACACGCGGTTCGGTGCCGAGTTCTTCCTTGAGCCGAATCACGTTGGGCTTGTTGATGAGTTCAGTCACCAGCGAAGTTGAGTCGTTCGCATCACCAAAATAGGTAGCGCGTCCGATACAAGTGGTGGTGCAGGCAGGCAACATGCCTTCCTTGATGCGGTTCAGGCAGAAGTGGCATTTGCGGACGTTGCCAACGGGCGACTCGCGTCTGCCGTTGCGCGCCCACTCTTCACCATATTCCTGGCTGGCATGTTCGTAGCCCGCAGCAGTTTCCCCGCAACTATGCCCCATCGAACACGGGTAGCTGCTCTGTGTAGTTGTAACCAAAATCAAAGGTGCGAGCTCCGTAGGGACAAGCCGCCATGCAGGCGCGGCAACCGATGCAATCATCGTAATCCACCACCACAACACCTTCTTCATTCTTGTAGGTGGCTGACACGGGGCAAACATCAACGCAGGGCGGCTGATCACATTGCATACACGGGCGTGGCAGGAATTTCATGGTCACATTGGGATATGTGCCGACTTCCTCGATCATCACAGGGCGATAGACTACACCTGGCGGCAGTTTATTCTCGGCGATGCATGCCACCGTGCAGGCGCTGCATCCGATGCACTTGCGCAGGTCAATTACCATCACCCAGCGCCTTTCCGAAGCGGGTTTTTTCAGAGCGCGTTTCAATTCCGTGTTCATGCGGAAAAGAGCGTCCTCTTTCACGAGCAGGTCAGTAGCGGGAGCGGCAGAAATTTCTGCGCCATCCAACGCGGGAGCGACCAACCCTGCAAACACCTCGGAAGCATACTTATCCAGCAAAGCTGCTTCATTTGTCATTGTGCTTCTCCTTTATAGAATTAGATTCGGACTGAATCCGATAATGCCAGCATTATTTTCCCTCTCCGGGCATAAATTCAATAGCGGGAAAAGTTGGATAGTTCATTGGAAATTGTAGGGGAAATCCTTACACCTGAAGTGATATTCGACAGTACCAGTCGCCGAAGCCCTTCCCCGATTTAACCGCGCGCGAAAGAGAGATCCTTGATTTGATCGGCCAGGGATTAACAAACCATGCCATCGGTGAACGGCTTGTCCTGAGTCCAAAAACGGTTCGCAATCAGGTTTCGACGATTTTCAGCAAATTACACGTTGCTGGCAGAAGCGAGGCCATCATCCGTGCGCGGGATGCAGGTTTGGGAAAACCGGGCAGGGAGTAAAAGGACCGGTATCAACTGATTGCTGATTGGGTGAATGTGTCAGTGCCGTCGTTATATCAAATCCAGAATTTGGATTTGTCTGCAAACAAAAGCATAACCCGGAGCAGTTTTTTCTTTGATATGTTTTCTCCATACTCCGCGGAAGCCCAGCGAATTTCCAGATGACGGATTGAAAGTGGAATTACAATGTTATATAATCGATTCAAGTTACGGATGAATTCCTTTAGCGGTCTGGCGGGGTGAGAGGCCGTATCTACCCTCTCCTTTTACAATTAATCGAAGTAGATTCATGAACCTCCCTGCGATTTTAAGCAGTGCATCAGACAGGGATGTGGTTTTTCATATAGAGGAGGATCATGAATCTTGTTCCTGTAAGTGCAAAATACAAGAAGGGGAACGTACTATTCCTTGGCGTAGCATTTCTCATTGCTCTTGCCTGTAGTGGAGTTCCAGTATCGGACCAAACTGAGACCAGTGAAACTCAAATCGAGTCAGTGACATTAGTTGCGGCGCCTCCAATTCTGCCTGCTTCGCCTCTTTGCGTCGACCCTCAACCTGCCCTCGTTAACGGATTCGATATCTTCCACGAGCCTTCACTGCCCGAACCCGCACCCCGCGCCGCATTCCGCGACCTGGTCTTTGGTAGCTGCCTTGTGCGGGTCACAGATCGAACTTCTGACGTGGGTGAGGGAGATGACTCAGTCGGCATGAAGAATGAATATTCGCGTGTCCAATCCTTCAATGCGGATGAGAGTTACTTCCTGGTGTACGGCATTTCGGGAACCTGGTACTTATACGATGCACGCTCTCTCCAGCCACTCTCACAACTTCCGCTTGAAGCTGACCCGCGTTGGAGCGCAAGCGATCCGAATCTGGTCTATTACTCTAGCGAGACTCGCCTGATGTCATATGATATCTCGACCGGTGAGCAGACAACCGTCCACGATTTCGCCGAAGATTTTCCCGGACATGATCTGGCTGCGGTGTGGATGCGCTATGAGGGCAGCCCCTCCTTCGATGGCCGCTATTGGGGATTGATGGCCGAAGATCAGGATTGGCTGGCCACCTCTTACTTGGTCTACGACCTGCAGGAAGACCGGGTTATTTCCACTTTAGATACACGTGATTGGATGGAGGATACCCGCGAGAGCGATTCGGTCACGATCAGTCCGCTCGGAGATTATTTCCTCCTCTACATGGATAAGTACTGTCAGCCGGGTCAGTTGGGAACTGAAGAACAACCTTGCGGCTTAATGGTTTACGACCGCGATCTCAAAAATGGACGGGGCTTGTTGCGGCTCATCGGCCACTCTGACACTACCATTGATGCGCAGGGCCGTGAGGTGCTTGTTTATCAGGACATCGATACTGACAACATCTCGATGCTTGACCTCGCCAGCGGTGAAATCACTCCTCTATGGCCGATTAATTTCAGCAATACACCCATTGGTCTGCACTTTTCTGGCCGCGCCTCCCTCATGCCAGGCTGGGCGGTCGTCTCTACACACGATGGTGATCCTGATTCCTATACCTGGATGGATGATCCAGGTGTTTGCGATCGAATTGAAACCAAACGGGCGAATTGTGCGGCTGGCTCATACTCATTCTCTCGTGGATGTAAACCAGGAGCACGACTATTGGGCTGAGCCACAGGCCAGCGTTAACCACGACTTTACGCGCATCCTGTTCACATCTAATTGGGGCCGCTCAGGGACAGGAGAGGTTGAAGTATATTTGATCGAACTGCCCGCGAATTGGATCGAAGGATTACCCTGAAGGAAGGTGAATTGAATCATGAAACGCTATTTTATCCTCCCCGCCTCCGTCGTCATGCTTTTCATGTGGTTAATCAGCTCATCTTTTGATCAACAAAGAGGATTTCCTCAGCAGGTTGCCTATCAGGAAGATTTCGAAGACGGCCAGGCACAGGACTGGGAGCTCGAGCCTGGCTGGCAGATACTTAAGGATGAAGGCAATTATGTCCTTGCCGGGCAAGGACACGTTTGGGCTAGATCTGCGAAATTCTATGATGATTATCACCTGTCCTTCCGACTTAAAGTTTTGCAAGGCTCGATACACTTGGTCTATCGCCTCAACGATACGGGACGATACTTCATTGGCTTTCATCAGAACGGTACCTATCTAAGCAAACAATATTGGCCGGATACGTTTTTTGAAAACCTGGCCGGCAGCAACACCTCGCATGAATTGAACGCATGGCATCAGATCGAGATCACCGGCAAGGGTGGAACCCTGGAGTTGTTGGTGGATGGAACCACCGAGTGGACGTACACCGATCCTCAGCCGTTACTGGAAGGTAAATTTGCGTTTGAAACCCTGGACGCCTCACAGGCCTATATTGATGACATTGAGGTGGAGTTGGACGCCACTTCTGCTTATATTGGCAGCGAAGACACATCCTCTCTCATCTGGACGCGCACGGGTGGTCCGCTGGGTGGGTTGGGATATGATATTCGCATGATGCCCGGTGATCCCGATGTTATGCTGGTTAGCGATGCATGGGCGGGAGTCTTCAGAAGCGCGGATGGCGGCGCGAACTGGTTGCCTTCCAACGACGGCATCACCGTCCGCACGGGCGGGACCGGGGACGCGATCCCCATCTTCTGCTTGACGATTGACCCGTCCAATCCGAACATAGTCTGGGTGGGCACGCAGAGTACGCGTGGTATTTTCAAATCTACTGACGGCGGCCTGACGTGGATGCGCAAAGATAACGGCGTTAAGGAAACAGATGGCATCACCTTCCGCGGCTTCACAGTGGATCCAACCAACTCGGACGTGGTCTATGCCGCCGCGGAATTATCCTCTTGGATTTGGAACAACGGGCAAAGCCGCAATGGCCGCGAATTTGATATGACCGGCGGTGTGGTCTACAAAACCACAGATGGCGGCGAGAACTGGACCGAAGCCTGGCGTGGCGATAACCTGGCGCGCTACATTTGGATTGATCCGCGCGACACGAACGTGCTGTATCTCTCCACCGGCATCTTCGACCGCGAAGCCGCCAACTCTGATCCACAGGCCGGTCGCCCGGGCGGCGAGGGCGTGCTCAAATCCACCGACGGCGGTGCCACGTGGATAAACATCAACAACGGGTTGAACAACCTGTACGTCGGCTCGTTATTTATGCATCCGGCCGACCCTGATATCTTGCTGGCTGGGACGGGCAACAACCAGTACTTTGAACAGGCTGGCGTTTATCTTTCCGAAGATGGCGGCGCAAACTGGAAACAAGTACTGAGTGACGAAATTATCGAAGCGGTGGAATTCGCAGTATCCAATCCACCCATTGCTTACGCCGGCAGCTCGAACGCCATTTATCGAAGTGAAGATGGCGGGCAAACATGGAAGCGCGTCTCCGGCGGAGGCGAAGACGGCTGGGGCGCAGCAGGTGTACGCGCCGGCTTCCCGATTGATTTCCAAGTGGATCCGCGCAATCCGGATCGCATCTTTGCCAATGAATACGGCGGCGGTAACTTCCTCTCCGAAGACGGCGGCCGGACATGGACCGATGCAAGCCGCGGCTACACCGGCGCGCAAGTGCGCGCCATTGCCGTGGATCCAAACCAGCCGGGGCGCGTTATTGCGGCGGCGCGCAGCGGCATCTTCATCAGTTACGATGGCGGGAGTAATTGGGCCGGGTTGAGCAATCCGCCGGTCGTCACCATGGAATGGAATGCGGTCGCGATTGATTCTGCCGATCCCAACCATATTGTTGCTGAGACCAACTGGGGCAATTTCCTGATTGACAGTCGCGATGGCGGGACAAATTGGATGCATGCCTCCAATTTTGGGGAGCAGCGTGTTGGTTGGCGCGTCGTGGTTTTTGCGCCTTCGGATTCCACCGTTGTGTATGCAGGTTCCACCGGCTATTATTCAGCAGGTTCCTTTGATCCATCCCAACCGGGCAAAGGCATTTACGTTTCGCGAAATGGGGGAAGCAGTTGGTCGCCTGCCAACAACGAATTGTCCCAAGACGCCAGCGTGTACGGGCTTGCGGTTGATCAGCAGAATCCGCAAATCGTTTATGCCGCGACCTCAAATCATGGCTTGCTTAAGACAGTCAATGGCGGACAGGAGTGGGTGGCCCTGGGAAGCGGTTTGCCGCAAAGCATGACGATGTCCGTTGCCATCAATCCGGCAGATTCGAATATCGTCTTTGCAGGTTTCGAACGCGGCTCCCTGTTCATGAGCCAGGACAGCGGTCAGACGTGGACAAGCGCGGGACGCGGCCTGAATCCCGAGGCTCAAATTACTTCCATTGTCTTCGATTCAACCGATCCTCAGATCATGTATGCGGCCGACTTTTTCAGCGGCATCTATCGCTCCTCCAACGCCGGGCAAACATGGGCTGCCATCAACAACGGCTTGCTGACGCGAAGCGTGAACGCCCTGGCAATCTCGTCCGATGGACTGCACTTATACGCCGCGACCGAAGGCGGGGGTGTTTACCGTCTGGACTTAAACGGCCAGCCGCCCGCTTCTGCCCCGGCACCTGACTCTGCCACGGCAACCCAGGCAGGATCCCAGCCTGAATCTGCAGTTACTGAAGAATCGGAATCAACACCTGTGCCCGAGTCAACGGGAAATGCGCCGTGTGGTAGCACAGCTGTTGTTCCTTTGGCTCTTATCTTCTTTGTGTACTGGAAACGCAAATTGAAAAAGTGAGCTAGCCATGAGGCGCGCGCTCTTTGTTTTTTTGTGTGCACTCTTTCTTCCTGCATGTCAGCCTGCAACGGCGATGTCTACTTCCACTTCTGCAATGCCAACGCAAGCAGGCAATTCCATTTCTGGCGTCATCCTGGATAAAGCAAATGATCCCATCTCTGGGGCGGTCGTGCGTGTCAAAACCATAGAAGTGGAAGCTATTGCTGATTCCAAAGGTCAATTCACGCTGACGGGATTGGATCCCGATCAGCCCGTCCTGCTCACAGCGTGGAGTCCCGGCTATTACATTGGAGGCGGGATCGAGGTTCAGCCCGGTGCGACGGATGTCAAGATCATCCTCGCAAAACATGCTGATGTAGATAATCCGGGTTATGAATTTTTGAGTGCATTCAGCAGTGAAGGCAAGGATGGTAATTGTCAGAACTGCCACTTTGACGCCGAAAATCCAGAGTCGGCTTTGCCATTCAGTGAATGGCGTTTGGACGCCCATGCACTCTCCACACAAAACCCGCGCTTTCTCAGCATGTATCTTGGACAGGATATTCACGGCAACCAGAGTCCGCAGAGGCAATATGGTTTTAGCCGCGATTATGGCCGCATTCCTCTGAGACCCAATCTGAAAAAACCATACTTTGGCCCTGGTTATAAACTTGATTTTACGGAGACGGCTGGAAACTGCGCCGCGTGTCACGCGCCTGCGGCTGCCATCAACAGCGCCTATGAAACGGATCCAACACAAGTTGGAGGTGTTGGCGCGGAGGGTGTAGCCTGCGACTTCTGCCATAAGGTTTGGGATGTGCGTCTCAACCCGACCTCTGGCCTGCCTCAAGCCAATATGCCAGGAGTCCTCTCCTTTGAATTTCGCCGTCCACCGCAGGGACATCAATTCTTCGCTGGGCCATTTGACGACGTTGCGCCGGGTGAAGATACGTACACCGCCATTCAACGGCAAGGCCAGTTTTGTGCGCCCTGTCATTTTGGAAGTTTCTGGGATACAAAGATCTACAACTCATTTGGCGAGTGGCTGGAGAGTCCATACAGCGATCCCGAGAGCGGAAAGACCTGCCAGGATTGTCACATGCCTCCGGGACAAAACGATCACTTCGCCCGGATCGAAAAGGGCGCGGAGATACGCGATGCAAACACGATCTTCAGCCATCGGATGCCGGGCGCAAGTGATACAGAACTTCTACAAAACGCAGTCACAATGACGGTGGATGCGAAAATTGAAGACGGTCAGCTAATTGTGGAAGTAAAAATTATGAACGATAAAACCGGGCACCATGTCCCAACTGATTCGCCGCTGAGGCAGATGATCTTGCTAGTCGACGTCACAGATGGACAGGGGCAGGTGCTGCCTCTCCTTAATGGCGAAAAGATTCCAGAATGGGGAGGCATGGGCGATCCCGCCGATGGGTACTACGCGGGACTGCCCGGCAAGATCTATGCCAAAACCTTGATGGAACTATGGACGGAAATTACACCCAGCGGAGCATACTGGAATCCAACGCGAGTGGTCAGCGATGATCGCATCCCAGCCTTTGGATCGGATCGAAGCATATATATTTTTGCCACGCAAGCGGAAGGTATGGTGAGAATTGACGTATCCCTGCTTTTTCGCCGTGCCTTCATAGAATTAATGGATCGAAAAAAATGGAATATCCCCGACATTCTCATGGAACACAACACTATCATTATTGATGATTGAATCATTCATATGGTCAAAGAAGCAGCTAAATAAAACCACCCGTGCATTTCGACTTGTTGTCAGCAAATTCTTGGCAGCAATTCCCCTGCTGGCAGATCGACCACGCGAGATCCGCCAATACTGGTCCTTGCCACAACCAGGCCAGGATGGCTGTCGACAACGGTACCGATGCACACTGAATCTTTACCGTATGGATGGGCCCGCATAGCTTCCAGAACAGCATCTGCCTGATCCGCTGGAAGGATGGCAACCAGCTTACCTTCATTGGCAATGTAAAATGGATCGAGACCAAGCATCTCACAAGCCGCGTTGACCTCAGCTTTCAAAGGGACTTTCTTTTCCTCAAATTCGATCCCAACCTTCGAGGTGGAAGCCAGTTCATTTAACACAGCGGATAAGCCGCCGCGCGTGGCATCGCGCAAACAATGGATATCTTGTGTCACATTCAGCATGGTATCGACCAATCCATTCAATGGGGCAGTGTCACTGCGAATCTCTGTTTCAAATTGCAGACCTTCCCGCACAGACATGATGGCAATCCCATGATCTCCCATCGTACCGCTAACAAGGACAGCGTCGCCCGGCTGGGCATTCCTAGGTGCGATGTTGATACCCTGCGGAATCAAGCCGATGCCGGTTGTGTTGATATACAACCCGTCGCCATGTCCCTTGTTGACCACTTTCGTATCACCCGTAATCAGTTGTACGCCTGCCTCTCCACAGGCGCGGGCGGCAGAGGCAACGATACGGCCAAGAGCCTCCATGGCAAGACCCTCTTCCAGGATAAAGCCTGAACTCAAAAACATCGGACGCGCGCCGCTCATCGACAGATCATTAACTGTCCCATTGATGGCAAGCTCGCCGATATCCCCGCCAGGGAAGAACAAGGGACTGACAACGAATGAGTCGGTGGTGAAAGCCAGCCTGCTTCCGTTGATACTGAATATGGCTGAATCGCCCATCTGATTGAGCACATCATTTTGAAAGGCTGATGAAAACATGTGTTGAATCAAGTCAGCCATCATCTTTCCGCCGCTGCCATGTCCCATGACTATGGTCGGATAATGCTGTAACGGAGTCGGACATATCCAACTTGTGAAATCAAACTTGGAGTTCATTTTTCTCCTCTAAAGCAAAACGTCCATAGCGATAATATGCAGCGCAGGCTCCCTCTGTCGAAACCATCGTAGCTCCCAGCGGAGTTTGCGGCGTGCACTCTTTTCCAAAGGCTGAACACAGATTCGGTTTCTTCAAACCCTGGAGCACCTGGCCGCTAATACAGAGACTGGATTCCTGCGTTGTAATCGTCTGTATTTCTGGGAAGCGTAGTTCAGCATCGTATTCATAAAATTCGGTTCGCAGTTTATATCCGCTTTGCGGGATGACACCGATGCCGCGCCAGGGGCGGTCACAAGGTTCAAAGGCCTGGTTGATAATTGCCTGCGCCGGCAGGTTGCCATCATGCGAGACTGAACGCGCGTAGGCGTTTTCAACATCAGTGCGTCCCTCTTCAAGTTGTTTGACGCACATCAATACCCCATGCACGATGTCCACTGGTTCGAAGCCGGTTACCACGATCGGCACGTTATATTTTTTAGCTAATAGTTCATATTCCCAGTAACCCATCACCGTGCAGACGTGCCCCGCTGCCAAAAATCCATCCACTTGCACATCCGGGGATTCCATCAAAGCACTGATAGCCGCAGGCACTGTAACGTGTGATACCAACATGGCAAAGTTATGAATGCCTTGCGCTTTGGCCTGGACAACTGCCATGGCGTTTGCCGGCGCCGTTGTCTCAAAGCCAATGCCGAAG
Organism: Candidatus Villigracilis sp.; assembly: GCF_057083605.1. NCBI lineage: Bacteria > Bacillati > Chloroflexota > Anaerolineae > Anaerolineales > Candidatus Villigracilaceae > Candidatus Villigracilis > Candidatus Villigracilis sp. The sequence goes on from NZ_JBXMTI010000141.1 coordinate 11,784, forward strand.
AAGATGACGATCTTTTCAGGATTGTCGCGAGCGATCTTGAGTGCATCGAGAGGCGAATACAGAATGCGGACATCGCCGCCAGCCGCGCGGACGCTGAACAGGTCCCGCGCCGAACCGGGTACGCGCAACATATCGCCGTAAGAAGTAAAGATCACGTTTGGGTTGGAGGCAAGGGCAATCGCCTTGTCCACCAGCTCAAGCGGTGTCACACAGACTGGGCATCCAGGCCCGTGCACGAGTTCGATTTCCGGTGGCAGGAGTTGATCCAATCCGCTTTTAATGATCGAATGGGTCTGGCCGCCGCAGACTTCCATCAACGTCCAGCGGTGTGTGATGACGCGGCGAACTTCATCGAGTAGTCGTTGTGTTAATTCCCCATCACGATATTCATCTATAAACTTCATGGCTAACCTCCCTCATCTGGCAATTCGTTTGCCAGCATGTCCATCTGTTGTAATATCTCCAGAGTCTCACGTGCTTCCTTTTCGTCGAGGCGGCTGATACCAAAGCCGACATGTATGATGGTGTAATCGCCAATGCGAATCTCGGGCAGATATTCCAAACAAGCCTCTTTAATCACGCCGCCGAAATCCACTTTGCCCATCTGCATTCCATTGGCGTGATACAGTTCAATCACCTTACCTGGTATTCCGAGACACATAGTACCTCCTCAAGTTTGCACTTCAAGACTATCCAAATAAACTCCAGCGCCGCTCGTGACCTTCAAAGGAAATGCGCCGCATTGTGGACAAGCGCTGTACAATTCATCAATGGCTGCATCTTTTCCACAAGATTCGCAATGCGCCTGGCCGGGAACACGATCAAATTCCAGGATGGCCCCCTCCGCAATCGAGCCAGCCGCTATGGACTCAAAATAGAAGCGGATGGAGTCCGGTGTGGCATCCGAAAGGGCGCCGATCATGACGCGCACGCGTGTGACGCGCGTAGCATTGGTCTCTTGGGCGTGTTGCATGGTGTGAGTGAATAGGTCTTCGGTTAAGCCGCTCTCATGCATGGTCGTTAATAATTCCTTTTGATAATGATATCAGGCCGTATCGAGTCGCGATCTTTTGTGCAGCGACAATAACAGCCGCTTCAATCGCGGACGTGAGGCCGGGTTCGATCATCTGTGGGATCTCCCCCACATCGCAAACAATAACGCTGACCTTTACGCCGCAGTCATCCTGCAATTCACGCAGCATGTTAGAGGTTGGGACCTGATGTAATGAGAAATCATCGATTTTGGTAACTGGCAATGACTCGACTTGGATTTCAGACACCAGCCCGATTTCCTGCCCCCAATCCACTGCGTCTACGATGACAATTTCTTCTGGGCGAGTTTCGCTGAGGCTGACAGTGAAGAGCACTTTGCGCGCGCCGGTACCCACGTCTATGGCATAAATATCATCGGTGATCGTAAAGTGACGTGAGAGATAATCAATCACTTCTGGTCCGAAGCCATCATTACCGAAGAGGGCATTGCCCACGCCGAGAATGAGCACGCGCGCGCGGCAATAGGAAGGTAGTGTATCGAGGTTGAGTTCGGGATCGGTCAGCATGTTTTATTGATTCCGGAATTCGAAGTCTGTCACTTCGAAACAAATTGGGAGATTTTGCTTTGTTCTGAACAACGTTGTAAGACTGAAGGCGGTTACACCCGCCTTCAGTCTTTTGCTTGTACTAACTATTGATCAATGTCTCTATCAATTTTCCATCAGGCCCGACGATGTCGAGCTTTATGGGCAGTGTGCCGTCGAGTCGATGTGTGGCACAGGACAGGCACGGGTCATAGGCGCGGATTGCCATCTCGACCATATTGAGTGTGCCCTGGTCGTAATTGCCTCCCTTGATCAAGGTTGTCGCTGCCTGTTTGACCGAGAGGTTGATCGCTGAATTGTTCTGGCAGGTTGCTACGATCAAGTTGACAAGCGTAAGCAGGCCATTTTCATCGGTGGTGTAATCGTGGATCAGGGTCCCGCGTGGGGCTTCAACTACGCCTATTCCGCGCGCGGCGCGCGGCGTCACTTTGACTCGCGTCTCGCGGCTGGTGATCTCAGGATCGTTCAGCAACTGGACAGCCATTTCCGCGTTGTAGAGCAGTTCGATCAGGCGCGCCCAGTGATATAGAAGCGTCAGCTGTGCAGGCCGACCAAAGTTGGCGCGGAATTCTTCCAATTCCTTTTGTGCCAGAGGCGTCGGGATGTAATCGGCGACATTGATACGAGCCAAAGTGTTGACGCGATAGAGACTCGGCGCGTTATCTTCGAGCAGGAATGGGCCGCGTTTCTTGGCATATGGGAACTTTAGATAGGTCCAATCCTCGACGTGTTCGCCGATGTAATCCGCATAGTCTGAGGTGGCGAAATCTTCGAAAGAACCATCGGAATACATCATACGCAGTTTACCGTCATACAGGTCAAGCGCACCATCAGCAGCAACCGTCCCCAGGAAACCGGAGGTGATCGTGCCAATGGTTTTCACCGCGTCGAGATACTTCGGGAAGATGTTCTCTTTGGCAAACTTGATGCTGAACTTGGCGAGTTCCAGGCATTCCTGCGCCATGGGGAGCAACGCATCACGTTCCTCCTTCTGCAAAGGTTTGCTGAATCCTCCAGGAACTGCGGCGTCCGGATGAATGGATTTGCCCGCGATGGTCTCAAGCATTTTCGCGCACATATGCCGAACTTTGACGACCTGCTTGGCAACCTCAGGCACCGCGCCAACGATCCCGATCACGTTACGAGTCGGATATTCCGTCGCGGGACCCATCACGAAGTCCGGGCCGCCCAGGATGTAAAAGTGAAGGATGTGCTCCTCCATATAAGCAATGCTGTTGCATAGCTGGCGTAACTTCTTTCCAGCAGGTGCAGGCTCTACACCAAAGACCGCATCGGTCGCTTTCGCTGCCGCCAGATGATGTGACCAGGGGCACACGCCGCAAATCCGTGTTGTGATGCGCGGCATTTCCTCCACGGGCTTGCCCATGCAGAACTTTTCGAAACCGCGCAGCTCAATAACGTTGACACGCGCGTCTGACACATCACCAGCATCGTTCAACTGGATGGTGACTTTGGCGTGGCCTTCGATTCGACTGACTGGTTGAATTACAAGTGTTTTTCCCATGGCTCACCTCTTTGGTGCCGCGCGTAGACGGCCCTTTGCGCCCGCAAAGCGATTGAATTGAGCGGCTCGATCAGGAATTTGGCTGGGATTCAGCCCGATGGTTGAGAGCGCGCCCATCATATCCACCATTGGATTGGCCTCATCACTTAAGGGACCATAGCATCCGCGGCAGGTCATATAGGCCTTAATGCAACGCGGGACGCCACCTTCGAAGCCACCGCATCCGGCGCGTGTCGCTGGTCCCTGGCATAGGAAGCCCTGCTCCATGAAACAGCGTACGGTATCAAGCGCCTCACCAACACCCTCAACTGGCTCAAGAGGGCGCTTCAATTCTGAGACGGCTTTCTTTTGCCGAATGGTGGGGCACTGGTCACATACACTTTTTTGTTCCAGTGCAAAGGGTGTTCCCTTCAGCAGATGCATGACCGCAGCCACAAACATATCTGGTGTGGGCGGGCAGCCAGGCAGCTTGAGATCCACCTTCACCACTTCATCCACAGCATAGACACGGTCAAGCAACGCTGGCACCGCACCTGTTGGGGTCTCACCAGAATCAGTGGTGGAATTCCCGCGATAGACGCGTTCATAGAGATCTTCCAGCGCGAATTGATTTGCCAAGGCTGGAATACCTCCGTAACAAGCACATGATCCCATGGCGATGAGGAATTTGACGCGTGAACGCATCAACTCAGCGAGGTGTTTATTCTCCTCATTGCGGATACCGCCGGTGATGATACCAACATCGGCTTCAGGGATATCAGCGGTGCTGTTTTCACCTGTCTGCCCGAAGAGTTTATGATCCATGATGACTGGCATATGTACAAACTCAAGTTCAGGCAACAGGCCGAGCAAAGGTTCGCCAACATCCAGGACGGTCACTTCGCAACCGCCACAGATCGCAAACCATTCTTGTGCTACTTTTACTGGCATAGTTCCTCCTCACTAAGTATTGTGAACAAAAGATATACAGACGAACTGTTTTTGAATAACGGCACCTCCTTGAAACTCTCTGACATGAATGTCTCCTCTGGCAAAATCACTTGTAAGGACTCGGTCCAACTTTTTTGATTTGCTCCACCATTTCGGTCATCACCTGTGCAAAGCGTGGACCTTCCGAGGCCGCCACCCATTCGAGTCGATAGCGTTCCGGCTCGAGCGCGAAATCCTCTAGCATCATTTTGATTGCATCCGCGCGGGACTTTGCGCGCAGGTTTCCTTCAAGATAATGACAGTCTCCCTCATGGCATCCACACATCAACACCCCATCTGCGCCATTGGTTAATGCATCTATCACCAAATTTGGATGCACCATACCGCTACACTGCACGCGGATGATGCGCACATTCGGCGGATATTGCAGGCGCGAGGTCCCAGCCAGATCAGCCGCAGTGTATGAACACCAGTAGCAGGTATAAACAATGATGACAGGCTCAAATTGGGAAGTGCCTAGAGTGTCTAAAGTGGCTGAAGTTGGGAGTGTAGAGTTCATTTTATATTCTTTCCAATTTAGTTCACTTTCCAAGAGCGGCCATGGTCATGGCGCGCAGATAATCCAATTTGAAATGCCAGACGAAGATCGCGCCTTTCGGGCAGGTCGCCTGACAGGTTCCGCAGCCTTTGCAAACCGTTTCATCCACGACAACTCGCTTCCTGGTCTGCCCGGCCTCATTCTGGTATTCCACCAAAGTGATCGCTTTGAATGGGCATGGGTCAACGCAATAGGCGCAACCATCGCATTTGTCTTCGTTGACATGCGAGATGATCGGTTCGATCTCGATCATGCGATTTGAGAGCACGGTCGCGGCGCGCCCCGCAGCGGCCAGGGCTTGCGTCACAGATTCAGTGAGTGCTTTTTTGGGATAATGTGCCATACCGCATAAAAAGATTCCATCACTGGCAAAATCCACAGGACGAAGTTTGAGATGCGCCTCCTGGAAAAACCCATCCGCGGTGCGTGGCACTTTGAGCAATTTCGCGAGTTCATCCGCATCATTCCGCGGGACAACTGCCACTGATAAAACGACTCGGTCTGCCGCGAGAGCGATGTCTGCATCAAGCATTTCGTCGTGGACGATTACTTGCAACGATCCATCCGCGCGAACCTCAGGCGGGCGATCTGCATCGAAACGTAGGAAGGTCACACCTGCGGCGCGAGCCTGGCGGTAATGGGATTCCATCAAACCGTAGGTGCGCATATCGCGATAAAGGATATACACCTCAGTATTCGGACTAAGTTTTCTGACCTCCATCGCATTCTTGACTGCTTGCCCGCAGCATAAACGGCTGCAATATGGACGTTCTGCCGTTCGCGAGCCAACGCATTGGATCATGACAATGGATTTTAGATCTTTGATCCCAGAGGGATGATTGACAAGTTGTTCCTCCAATTCAAGTTGAGTCAGAACGCGCTTATCCTGTCCATAAAGATATTCGCTGGGTTGATAGGGTTGTGCACCTGTTGCAACGATGACCACGCCGTGATTGATGACGATCTTGCCCCCCAGTTCCCCTTCTCCCGCGAGAGAAGGGGAACTGATGGTTGTCTTGAAATTACCTAAGCTTCCCGCAAATGAAGTGATCTCTCCATTGATGAAGGTATGGATATTTGGATGACCAAGTGTCTTTTCAACAATTTTATTGAGCAACGTTTGCGGCTCTGCATGACTCAACAGGAAATGCAAATGACGCATGTTGCCGCCCAGTTCACCTTCACGTTCGACAATCGAAACCTGGAAGCCTTGATTCGCCAGCTCGTTCGCAGCGGTCATTCCCGCCAGGCCCCCACCGATTACCAAAGCATCGTGATTGAATTCTAGTGACTTGCGTTGTAATGGCTCGACCATCCGCACCTTCGTCACCGCCATGCGGACGAGGTCCTTCGCTTTTTGTGTCGCAGCGACAGGTTGATCGCGATGTACCCACGAACATTGGTCACGGATATTGGCTAACTCAAATAAATAGAAATTCAATCCCGCTTCGCGGATGGCATTTTGGAACAATGGTTCATGGGTGCGCGGTGTGCACGAAGCCACCACTACACGGTTAAGGTTGTACTCCTTGATCGCCTCTTTGATCTTGGCTTGCGAATCGGTTGAACAAGTAAATAAATTGTGATCGGCGACAACTACATTGGGCAGACTGCGTGCATATTCTGTGACCGATGCGACATCAACCACGCCTGCGATGTTCGTCCCACAATGGCAGACGAAAACTCCGACACGCGGCTCCTGACCGGTGACATCAGTCTCGGGTGGATATACCTTCGGCGCAACCAGAGTATGTCGCCCCTCCGCGAGGAGTGTCATTGCACGCGCCGCGGCCGCGCTGGCAGACATTACTGTTTCAGGGATGTCTTTCGGCTCGGCAAATGGTCCGCAGACGTAGACTCCGTCGCGGTTGGTGTTGAGCGGAGAAAGATTTGTCGTTTTGCAAAAGCCATCGGCAGTCAGATCCACTTTCAGTTCGTCAGCGAGGCGCTTCATCCCGCTCGGTGCCTGCAAACCGACAGAAAGAACGACCATGTCAAAGGTCTCAGTGATGAGGCGGCCATCGGGGAGCGCATATTGGATTTCAAGATTCCCCGTCGCCGTGTCTTGTCGAATCGTCGAAGGCATCGCTCGAACATATTTCACGCCCGAAGATTTGGCGCGCTCGAAATACGCGTCGAAGCCTTTGCCATAGGCACGGAAGTCAATATAAAAAACTGTGCAGTCGGTGCCAGGGGCGTGCTCCTGCGTAATGATGGTTTGCTTGGTGGCGTACATGCAACACACTGCCGAGCACCAGTTGCGATCCGCGCGGCGCGAACCAACGCATTGAATCCAGGCGATGCGCTTCGGTTCAACTCCATCGGATGGACGTTTCAGATGTCCGCTGTATGGCCCGCTCGGCGAAAGAATGCGCTCGTATTGCTGGCTGGTGACAACATTTGGATAGCGCCCGAAACCATATTCGCCAGAAAGATGCGCGTCGTACAGTTCAAAGCCCGAAGCCAAAATGACCGCGCCGACTTCGATCTGTTCGATGTGCGCGGTTTGGTTATGGTCAATCGCGCCCGCGCTGCATTTGTAAAAACAGGCGAGACATTCCGAACACACACCGCATTGCAGACAACGCGACGCTTCGGCACGCGCTTCTTCTTCCGTGAACCCGCGCTGGACTTCTTCGAATGTTCGCGTGCGCAACTCGGGATTCAACGCTTCCATCTTAACCCGAGGCTGGACTCTGATTTCCCCGCGCCGAATCTGCTCTGCGACTTCGGTCGGGTTCATCTTGACCACTGGCAAATCTGTATGATGGCGCAATTCCAAATTTTCGCCACGCAAATATTTGTGGATATTTTCAGCAGACTTATGTCCTGCGGCGACCGCGTCAATCACAAATGCTGTGCCTGTCGTTGCGTCGCCTGCGGCAAAGACTCCAGGGCGACTTGTAGCAAATGTATTTGGATTGACGGCAATCGTGCGTTGGCGAGTGATACCCACGCCGCCGTCTTCAGGAATGAAAGCAAGGCCCGCGCGCTGACCGATGGCGAAGATGACCATGTCACAGTCGAGTTTGTGCTCGCTATTTGGCACAGTTTCGAGTGTCAGCGAACCATCGGATTCAAATTGCATGAATGAAACGTTCACCGCTTCCACGCCGTTGATGTGACCATCCTCCGAAAAGATGCGTGCAAATGATCGGCTCGGATAAAGCGTGATACCTTCTTCCTCCGCTTCAGCAATTTCGTCTTCGTGCGAAGGCATGGTCTCGCGCGACTCAAGGAAAGCCATGTCAACTTTTTTTGCACCGAGACGAAGCGCCGTGCGTGCGCAATCCATGGCAACGTTGCCGCCGCCAAGCACCAGCACGTGTCGGTCCTTCAAATCGGGAACGTTGTTCATGCGGACATCACGCAGAAAGATCGTGTTGATCAAAACATCGGGATGATCCGCGCCAGGGATCGGCAACTTTTTGCCTTCATGCGCGCCAACCGCGATCAAGGCCGAACCAAATCCTTGAGCGAAAACATCATCGAGATTATTGACAGGTGTGTTCAATCGCAACTCAACACCGAGATCGAGGATTTCCTGAATCTCGCGGTTGATGATCCATGTGGGCAAACGATATTCAGGCACGCCGACGCGTAACATTCCGCCCGCAACGGGCAATGCTTCAAAAATAGTGACGCCATAACCAGCTAAAACCAAATCTTTGGCGGCGGTCAACCCGCACGGGCCTGATCCGATAATTGCCACACGTTCATCGAACTTGCGCACGGCTAGTTGCGGCGCAACGTATGCTTCCGCGTAAACCGTGTCGGTGACAAAACGTTTGAGCGCCGCAATTGAAATTGGCTCGTCAACTAAATTTCGATTGCAGGCTGTTTCGCAACGATGATTGCAGATGCGTCCGCAAATACCAGGGAAGGGATTATCTTCTTTGATGACGCGCAAGGCTTCGGCGTAGCGTCCCTCGCGGATCATGGCGATGTAACCTTGTGCGCGTTGACCCGCAGGACAAGCGTCGCGGCATGGAGCGATTCCTTTTTTCTCGATGGCAAATGCATTCGGTACAGCCTGCGGATAAAGTTTGTAGGTCGCTTTGCGTTGACTTAATCCACCATTGAAATTGTCGGTAACTGTGATCGGGCAGACAATCGCGCAATCACCGCAAGCAGTACATTTTGTCGTATCAATGTAACGCGGCTTGTGATTGACCGTGGCAGTGAAATGTCCTGCCTCACCATCGAGTTTCAACAACTCTGTATCAGTGAGAACTGAAATATTTCGATGTCCCGCAGTTGCAACCAATCGAGGGCTGATTGTGCACATGGCGCAATCATTCGTTGGAAATGTTTTATCCAACGCGGCCATGTGTCCGCCGATGGCTGGTTCTTTTTCAACGAGGTAAACCTTGAAACCAGAATCAGCTAGGTCGAGGCTGGCTTGCATCCCCGCGATGCCGCCGCCGACAACCATCACTGCGCCGACGGGCTTATTGTTTTTATTTAATGGAATGGGGAAGTCGTTGCTCATGCGTTCACCATCGAACGTGCTTTGCAGGTTTCCAACATCAGTGGCAATGGGTCAACGATGTGACGTTTGAATCCAAGTTCCTTTTCGGGCAAGCCGAAGGCATATCCGAGCACTTGCGAGAAATAAAGCACAGGCATGTTGAGTGTGTGACCTAATTTCGCGGCGATCGCTTCCTGACGAGTATCGAGATTCGCGTGGCACATCGGACAGCCGACGATAATCGCTTCGGCTCCTGCTTCAATTGCCGACCCGAATAATTTTTGGCACATGTCCACAACGTAATCAGGTTTGATCATGCTGAAGTGCGCGCCGCAGCAATCCACCTTGCGCGGCCAATCCAACGTTTGAATGCCGATCCAATTCAGTAGGCGATCCATACTCTGCGGATTTTCAGGGTCATCGAATTGCATCAACTTGGCGGGGCGCGAGATGTGGCATCCGTAGTAGCAGACCGCTTTGAGGTTGGAGAGATCGCGCTTCACTGATCGGCGAATCAATGTCTCAAAACTGTCGTCGCTCAGGAGTTCGAGCGGATGAATTGTCGGCGGAGGTGAATCCAATGGGAGCTCGAGGACAGCCTCAACGTCTGCGCGAAGCGAGGGGTTTTCTTCCACAACTTTGGTTGCATGTTTGAAGTGATAAAGACAGGCGCTGCACGGCGCGATCAATTTGTCGTATCCCGCCTTTTCAGCCTGCGCGACATTCCAAAGTGGAGTCGCTAATCCAAGTAAACGCGAAAGCGACGGCGCGGCCAGTGTTCCGCAACAGATCCAATCGGGAAGATCCTCAATCGTGATATTTAGGTGGGCGAACAGGGCACGCATCGATTCATCATATTCCGTGCTGATACCTTCCAGCGAACAGCCCGGGTAATAGCCAAGTTTCATGAACGGGCCTCCTTCTCTCTGGCTAAAGCATTCCGATAAATGCGGCGGAACCTTCCGCCGCCAAGGGGCAGAGGCGGCGGTTTGACGCGCCCACGCACAAGCAGTTTCATTGCCAACGGCAAATCTGGAAGTAATTGACCTGTGAGCAATTGAGTGATACCCGCGACGGAGGCATCGTGAATCTTTCCGTTCAGGCGCATGTTATCCACAAAGCCGCGATAATAAATATCGATCACTTTCACGCTGGGCTTGATTCCTTTTTGCAAAGCCAGGACGCGCGCGGCCGCCATCGCCGCAGCTGGTTCCACTTGTTGTGGACAACGGGATACACAAGCCTCGCAATCCACGCACAGCCAGATGGCTTGACTATTCAATACTGAATCAGCACGGCCCAGGCGAATGCTATGCATAACCTGGGCCGGTTTAACATCCATCTTATCCGCCAGCGGACAGCCAGAGGAACACTTGCTGCATTGGAAACACAAGTTGACGTTTTGCCCGCTGAGGGCTTGAATTTCATCTCGGAAAGCCATGAAGCATCCTCTGATAAAACAAAAGATGAAACAGCTAACAACTGTTTCATCTTAGTTTAGTGAGAGACTGAATGCCTGACAATTTCCATTTGGGTCAGGTTGTGAGCCAAATGGGTCAACCTGTTTTTAGATCCATCCTTTGCGGAGAGCCTCGGCGATGGCCTGGGTGCGATTTGACACTCCCATTTTTTCCACGATCTCCTGCACACGTCGCTTGACAGTTGCCTCGCTCCAAAAGAATTTTTCAGCCAATTCCTTATTGCTGGCTCCTTCAGCAATAGCCGAAAGCACCCGCAGTTCATCAGGCGTTAATCCCGCATCCTTCTGAGCCTGGGACTGTGCCAGTTTTTGGTATTGGTCCACCACGCTGCTGACCAGCTTTGGGCTTAATAACTTCTGGCCCTGCATCACGGCTCGAATGGAGTCAGGCAAGGTCTCATGCGAAACACTTTTGAGTAAATAGCCGTGCACGCCAGCTTCCATGGCTTCGCGCAACAGGCTTTCATCATCATAGGTTGTTAACATGATAATTTTGATGCCCGGATAAGAGGCGCGTACGCGGCGGGCAACCTCGATTCCATTTTGGCTTTTCATTTGGATATCCAGCAGAATAACATCAATCGGGTGTTTGGATAGGAAGGGTAATACTTCAGCGCCGTCTTCAGCTTCACCGATGATCGCAAGATCGGAATGACCCGCCAACAAGCTGCGTAATCCCTGACGGACAACAGGATGGTCGTCTACAATTAAGATACGGATGGGTTGCCAGTCTTGAGTCATCGATCAATCCACATACACTGGCGCGGGTACGCGCAAAATAATGCGCGCACCTTTATCTGGTGCGGAATCAACTGTCAGGTCCGCTCTTAAACCTTCGGCTCTTTCTTTCATACCAATTAATCCTAGATGTTCGCCGGGCAGGCGTATCACAGCCTCAGGATCAAAACCGATACCATCATCTTCAATGACGATCTGAAATGCGGCTGTTCCAAAATCGAAATGAACTTTTGCATGTTTCGCATGTGCATGAGTCGCGACATTGTGTAATGCGGCCTGAATAATTCGATAGATCGTGATCTCTGTTTCCTTTTGTAATCTTTGCGCCTTGCCGGCAATTTGCATCTGACATTCAATGCCAAAGCTGGTTTGGTAAGTTGCAGCGAAGCGTTTTAGTGCTACAACCAACCCCATCTGATCTAATACCGGTGGATGCATATCATAGATCACACGCCGAATCTCGGTCTCAACCTCTGTCAGCAATTCCTGTGCGCGTTCCAGGTTTCCAGCGGCCCGTTCGGGGTCATCCAGTAGGGACTGGCGAGCGGCTTGGGTTTCATAAAGCGCCCCGATGATGACTTGTGTCACCCCATCATGCATGTCATGAGCAATACGTGCTTGTATGTCTTCCTGTACGCGATACGATTCGCTTAACAAGCGCTGCAACTGCCGGGCTTTCTCCGCCAACGACCAACGGGCTGCCTCCAGTTCACGCGTCCGCTGGTTAACTTTCTTTTCCAGCTCAACATTGAAGACACGAACTTCATCATAAAGACGGGCATTCTCAATGGAAACACCGACCTGTCTGGCGATGGCGGCCAGAAAATCCTTTTGGCTTTCGGTAAAGTGTCCCACGTTTGGGCTGGCAAGTTGCAATAAGCCAACCAATTGTCCCTTCACTTCCAAGGGTGCACATGCAACTGATCGGAACCCTTCGCAAATACACAAGTTGGATATACAGCGCTTATCCTCACTGACATCATGCGCCAGCAATACCTGGCGGTTCTTGACAGCTTGACCGCACAGACAATGACCGGGAGCCAGATGTGACTCTTTATGTGCCATATCAACCGAGATACCACGATGTGCCTCGAGACGGAGGCCATGATATTTATCTTCCTGCAAAAAGAGCATAGCGGCGGTAGCGTCCAAGGTATGCATTGTCTGCTCAAGTGCGGCAGCCAGTGTCTTTTCCATATCAAGGGAACTGCTGGCTGCCAGGCCTAACGCGTTCAACGCGGCCAGTTCCGCGTTCCTGTCTGCCAGTTGGGCCTCCGACGTCAGATATGCCTCAGCGGTTCGAATTGCCCAAAACAAACTGACCCAGGATAACGCCGGCCCGATCAACCCTAAAACCAGTAAGCCGAACACAGTGGGCCATGGCCAACCGGGTTCCCCACTATGGCGCGCATTCTCAAAAAGTGTAAAAGCAATACCGGTCATGGCCATGATGATCGGCACAACCCATAATGTCAGGCGCAATGCCTGTAACAAAATGGTTCGAGAATAGATCAGCCTTTTGGGCAGAGATGAATGCATAAGATAAATGCGTTAAGTCATTATGGATCGAACTCTGTTTGGAAAACCAAACAGATCATATGGTAGTTGCCAGCATCTATTCTTTTGAGTCCCCGCTTCAACCATTGGCACTTTTAAACACATCGGAACCTCCTCGCAGCCTGCTTGCTGCAATCAGGGCCTGACCCAGTGAAAGGCCTCCGTCATTTGTTGGCACTTGATGATGTATGTATACTTGATAGCCATCGGCGCGTAAAAGTGACAAAGTTCGTCCAAGTAGAGTGATGTTCTGCCAAACTCCACCTGAGAGTGCAACAGCTCGAATTCCTGTGTCCCTGCTGATTTGATTGACAGCCACACGGATCACATTTGCCAAACCATGATGGAATTTTGCAGAGATGCTTGAGATGGGAACGTTTGCAAGCACATCTTTGACCAAAGACTCAAAAACGCTTCTGACTCCGATCCTTCGGCTTCGCTCAGAACTTGCTAGAGCCTGCTCCAGCGTAAATGAGTAGCTCTCCTCTTCAGCTTGATCTGCCAATGCCTCGAACTCAATCGCTGCCTGTCCCTCATAATTAACCTTTTGCCGAACGCCCGCCAGTGCAGCCGCCGCATCGAATAAGCGGCCCATGCTGGAAGTCATAGGCGAATTGATTTTCTTCTCCAATTGAGCACGCAGAAGATTCTGATCCTGTGTAGAAAATTCAATTACAGGCGCGAGATGTTCATCCCATTCAAGCCCCAATGACCAAAGCAAAGCCAGCGCGGTGCGTGTAGGCCGTTTGATGGCTGCATCGCCGCCCGGCAAAGGAAAATACGTCAGGTGAAATGGCCGCTGATACGATTGATAATCTGCAACTAAAAACTCTCCACCCCAGATGGCGCCATCTTCGCCATAACCTGTGCCATCGAAAGCGAGGCCAATGACGGGACTCGATCCATCCAAACCGTGTTCAGCCATGCAAGCAGTGATATGCGCGTGATGATGTTGGACGCCAATAACAGGTACGTTTTCGTATTGTGCGCGTTGTAGTGCATATTTTGTAGCTAGATAGTTCGGATGGAGATCATAGGCGATAGCTTCAGGCTTCACCCTAAACAGTTGCTCGAAGTGTTCAACGCCCTGCTCGAATGATTGTAATGTCTCATAGTTTTCCATATCCCCAATATGATGGCTGAGAAAAGCGTAATTCTTATTCGTAATGCAGAAGGTATTTTTAAGCTCAGAACCTGTTGCAAGAAGATGCGGCACATCCCAAGGCAATTTCACCGGGAAAGGAGCATAACCACGCGAGCGACGGATCGGATAGATCTCTTCCTCAAAGACTCGCACCACTGAATCATCACAGCGGATGTGAATATCGCGGTTATGCATCAGGAAGGCGTCTGCCAGTGAAGCCAATCGTCCACGAGCTTCGTTATTATCTGTGGCAATTGGCTCTTCGCTTAGGTTGCCGCTGGTCATCACCAGAGCCTCAGGAAAACCTTCATGCTTTTCAAGCAAGAGATAATGCAGAGGTGTATAAGGTAACATCACGCCAATGATGTCCTGCCCAGGCGCGCCTTCTTTTACAATGCTGGAGCTATTCCTTCGTTCTAATAAAACAACCGGTCTTGCGGTCGATCTTAATAACTTGCTTTCTGTTTCGCTCACATAACAATGACTTTCAATCGTCGCAAGGTCGGGCATCATCAAGGCGAAGGGCTTGTCCACGCGCAGTTTGCGTTGGCGGAGTTCAGACACAGCTTCTGCATTGGTAGCATCACAGGCTAAATGAAACCCACCCAATCCTTTAATGGCAACGATCTTGCCATCTGCCAGCATAGTCCGCGTTCGGATGATTGCATCATTGTCTGCGAGTTGTGAAGCGGCGTTTGTGAATTCCAACCAAACCTTCGGTCCACACACGGGACATGCCACTGGTTGCGCATGAAAACGTCGATTAGAGGGATCGATGTATTCGCGCTCACAGTCTGGGCACATGGGGAAAGGGGCCATGGTTGTTTTGGGGCGATCATAGGGAATGCCTTGAATAATAGTGAAACGTGGTCCGCAATTGGTGCAGTTAATGAAGGGATAAAGATAACGACGATCCGATAGATCAAAGAGTTCGTGCAGGCAATCGTCGCAGATGGCGACATCTGGCGAGATAGGTTGGAATGCGGATGCGATGGCTTCAGAGTGCAGGATGTCAAATGAACGGAATCCGTTGCCAGGTCCGAAAGAGGCGGTCAATCCGTCAATACGCGAAAGCGGCGGCGCCTCATCCTCTAAGGCTTTGACGAAGGCATCCAGAATATCCTGTTCGCCATCCACTTCGATATCAACACCTGCCGAGGTATTTCTCACCCAGCCTTTGAGGTCAAATCGCGTGGCAAGGTTATAGACGAAAGGCCGAAAACCAACGCCTTGAACAATACCGGTGATGTGAACTCGAAGGTTTTGCATATCAGCGTTCTTCTATACTGCTCATTCCAGTATTCACAATTTTGGTTTATTTCCACAGTGACAATCTTCCTGTTAGTACCAGACAATTGTTTGAAAAATTCCCCAAAAAGTCCAATTATGCTGAAACATCCCGGTTGCGCAAGCGCAGGGTATCAGAGAGTCCCTGTGCTAGCTGCATAGGCGGGGATTCATAGGGACAATAAACAACACAGGATTTTTATCAAGTCCTTGGCAGTTTTATGCACTGATAGTTCAAGGGCCCTTTTCGTACAGAAATTGAAAAAGCTCTCCGGCTTCGATAATTATTCCCAACCCTGGTAAATCGACCGCTTTGAGTTTGCCTGCCCGGATCCATGCTCTGATCTGCCTCGATGTGGCAATACAGATCTGAGCGGACTGGGAAACTGTGAATCGGAACAATTAAATGAAAACACCCCTATATGTAGGGGTGTTCGCTCATTTCTGGCAGTACTGCACAACTTACTACGGTTGATCCTCATCGCTCTAGGAAATGGCTTTTTGCGGCATTTTTCCAGCAAAGAATAGCAGATTGGGCTAAAACGGGCAACGATCATTGGTCAAATGAGTAACTTATGTGGTATTGCCATTTCTGCTGTATTGTTCTCTATCTGGTGGGCATAAACCCAATGGGCCTGAATTTATATCCGTATACATGATATACCCCGCTGGGCAAATCGTATTGGAAATATAGCGATTTTTATGCGCTATCAAGCGGCTCCATATTCCTGGCTTGGGCAATTGCCTGTGGGCGGTCACGCACGCCAAGTTTGCCAAAGATATTATGAACGTGGGTTTTGACTGTCGCCATGGACAGGTATAATTTAGTTGATCAACCAGGAGCATGGTAGCCGACCCAACCCCTCTTTCGGATTATGTCAGAGCCTGCCGGTATTTATCCAAACACCAAATTCTCACCGCCTTACCTTCGGGCGAACGTTGTCCATCGCCACCGGTTGTTGGAGTCATTGACACTGTTGCCGCACACGCGCCTAGCGCTCATCTCTTCTCCTGCGGGATATGGGAAGACTACCCTGCTGGCGTGTTGGCGAGAGGTGCTCTTAAAAAGGGGGGATGTGGTGGGTTGGATTGGATTGGATGAAGCCGATAATGACTTGGGAAGCTTTCTTACCGCCGTTTCACGCGCTTTGAAAGAGGCTCTTGGATCTGCCTTATCCCCAGCGGTTGAGAAGCAGGCATTCCACGATCTCGAGTTGCTGGTTCTGTCTGGGGCAAAGCGCCCCGAGGCGGTTCTCGACCAATTGGTCAACGTGCTGACAGGTCTTTGTTGCACCTGTGTGATGTTCCTGGACGACTAC
Organism: Candidatus Villigracilis sp.; assembly: GCF_057083605.1. Taxonomy (NCBI): domain Bacteria; kingdom Bacillati; phylum Chloroflexota; class Anaerolineae; order Anaerolineales; family Candidatus Villigracilaceae; genus Candidatus Villigracilis; species Candidatus Villigracilis sp. Next base: position 28,431 of record NZ_JBXMTI010000141.1, read on the forward strand.
CATGTCATATCTCACCCTGCCATTCACCATGCAGTTGCTCATTTGCTCAACCGGGCTCCGCCTTCCCTGAAACTGGCGATTGGCAGCCGGTCTGACCCGCCGCTTCCCTTGGCCCGCCTGCGCGCTCGGGGTGAACTTGTTGAGCTGCGGATGGCAGACCTGTGCTTTTCGGCAGAAGAAGTGGATGGCTTTGTAGCCCACACCCTCCAGCTCCCCCTCTCGGCCGATGAGGTGCAGCTCCTGGCAAAACGTACCGAGGGATGGGCAGCCGGGCTGCAGTTAATTGGTCTCTCTTTACGCAATTGGCCCGATTGGGCCCATTCACTGCTAAAGTCAGAAGGGGGATTGCAGCAGGTATCTTCTTACCTGGCTGAAGAGGTATTTCAGAAACTACCTGCTTACATCCGTTCTTTTCTATTGCAGACGTCGATTTTGGAAGAGTTGAATGCCGAGTTGTGCGGCTCAGTTTGGATAGATCAAGAAGAGTATGTCAAGGTCGGCGCTACAGATGCTGGGGCTGTCTTGAGCTGGTTGGACATCAATAACCTGTTCGTGATCCCGCTGGATCCGTTCGGGAAGCGTTATCGCTATCATCCTCTGTTCGCGGAGTATTTGCGTCAGACCTTGAAACACATGCAACCTGAGCTTATCCCAGCCTTGCACCTCAAAGCCAGCCAGTGGTACTGGCAGCAGGGTGTCGCTGACTCATACAGCCAAGTCGTCGCCATCCGCCATTCGCTCAAATGCGATGACCTGGATTGGTTCGTCCATCTGGTTGAGCAGTCTGCTATCAGCATGATGGCCCGCAGTGAGCTGGGAATGGTACATGATTGGCTGGCGCGGATTCCGTCCGCAATCTATCATTCCAACCCGTATCTGGCAATGGCATGCGCCTGGAACCAAATGCTGCTCGGCAAGCTTGAACAGGTGGAGCCTTATCTGCAAATGGCCGAAACGGGCCTGCGAGGATTGCTGCTGGAATGGAAAGTGGATATTCTGGGACATCCTTTTACTTCTCGTACGGTGCAAATCCATATTGATGGCCTGCGTGCCATGCTGGCCCGCGCTCGTTTGGACTGGACGACATCCGTACGACTTTCCGAACAAGTTTTAAGTGAGTTGCCAGGAGATATGCAGATGTTACGGAGTGTCCTGGTTTTAAACCTGGGTCAGATATACAAAGACCAGTACGAGGTGGAGAAAGGCCATAGGATTCTTTCTCAGGCTGTTGTCTTTGGACAAGCTTCGGGAAATCTCTATGTCAAATTGATATCCCTGGTCCTTCTAGGACAGCTTAGTCTGCTCCAGGGTCGGATGGATGAGTCCCGAGCATACTATACCCAGGCGCTCCAAGTGGGTTACGATTCTAACGGACGGTTGGCACTTCCGGCTGTTTGCTATGCGGAAGCCTGGCTGGGTGATTGGCACCGCTGGCAAGGCCAGCTTGATCAGGCGAGCGAACGACTGGAAAAGGCCGTGCAGATCGCAGAGTTGTTTGGGCAAAGTGCTATTCTCTTCGATGTTTACCTAAATATGGCGCAGCTTTGCCTGAACCGGGGTGAAGCCTCAGCAGCACTTGACTGGGTAGAGAAAGCCAACCAGCTTCCTCTGAAAGGCATTCAGGCAACCGGACCTTGGATTGAAGCCCAGCTGAAACTCATCCAATTGGTGCTAGGCAAGGTCGAAGAGGCCCTTTCCTGGGCGGAAACTGTAGTAAGCCAGGGATGCCCGGCCCCCGTTACACGCTTCAGTGAGAGGAGAACCTTGGTCGCCGTACAGATTTACCTGAAGGCCGCTGAACAGGGCGGACGCGATCCCAACCAATTGCGCGATTGCCTGGAAATGATTCAATACCTGAGCCGCGAGGCGGATGCCGGCGGAAGGCTGTCCAGCCTTGTTGAAATTCTTATTTTGCAGGCTGGCCTGCTAGAGGCGCTCGGTCAGGCATCCGAAGCGCGCCATTCAATGGAGGCGGCGCATTGCCTGGCTGACCCTGTCGGATGGGTACAACCCTTTCTGGATCTGCCACCGCGGATTGATTTTCGGGACGAAGCTATGGAAGCTTCGCCTGAACTGCTCACCGGGCGCGAGATGGAGTTGCTGCAGCTCGTAGCCGAGGGTGCCACTAATCAGGAAATCGCTGACCGACTGTTCATCACCGTTGGGACGGTCAAAAGCCATCTGAACCACATTTTTAACAAACTGGGGGCACGACATCGCGCCGAGGCGCTTAGCCAGGCGAGGAAGCTGGGTCTGGTTTAAGCAAACGGGTTCGCCACCCTCGCAAAAAATATAACTCTCATCTATAACCTCAGTTAGATGATCTCTTATGGGTTGATTGCTATGATATGAACATAGTAGTCAACCCATATTTTGTTTTCGAGGTGTATATGCTGGAGCACTTGCAGAAAAGAATTGCTGATACATTGAGCCCGACCGATGCAGCTACCCTATCCACCTGCGGTCCGCTTGGCATCCAAGCCGGCCGGTTTCCGTGCCAGTTCTTACGAATTCATCCGGACCAAATGCGAGTCTACTTGCTGGTTCCGAAGACTCTGGACATCCTTGAAAATCTGATCGCAAATCCTGAAGTCTGTGTGACCGCGTCACTCTGGCAGGCGCACGGCATGGCCCGGGTTCTTACGCATGTGGAAGGGATGGAGGGCTTGCATTTGCTCAACAACCCTCATAGTCGTTGGAGTTCACTGGTTGAGTTCCAGCCTCGCAGCGTTCAACTCCAGCCCTACGCTGACTGGGAAGATGAAGCAACCATCGATTTTGATTGATCGAGGAAAGGAGAAATCATGAACAAGCGAAGCAGTCCTGTGGACAAAATCCTCTTGAGAATTGGCGGGGTGATCAACCTGCTGTTCGTGCTATTCCATCTTGCGATGGTGAAACCGATCGGCGAGGCACTGGCATCCCTCTCCCCAGACATCGTGGCGACTGTATCCACGTTGAACATCCATGTGGCATTCACCCTGTTGATTTTTGCTTACCTGGCTCTCTTTCAGTGGCGTGATCTGCTAACGACCCGCCTGGGTCATATCATGGCGATTGCCATCTCGTTGTTTTGGTTCTTGCGGGCGATCAACCAAGTTGTTTTCTATGGACCGACCGCGCCCGGCACGCCGCTGTGGAGCGGGCTTTGCCTTGCCTTTGGGCTTTTGCATCTCATCCCTGCGATCCGAGAGTGGAAGAAGGTCCCGAGCGAAGCTCAACGCCAGTCTGTGAATCCTCAACCAGTGCGTTGAAATCAAAGGAGAAAAACATGGAAAAAAGATTATGGCTCAAAGTTGCCGCCGGGTTGAGTTTTTTTATGGCGATCTGTCAAGCCATCATTTCCGTTTCCCCGGCTGCCGCTGCCTATTTTCAGGCTCCCACATCACTCCTGGAGAACCGCCTGCAGCTTTTTCTTGTCGGAGAGGCAGCCGCGCTCATCTTCCTCTTTTTTGGCTTATATGCTTTATCAGGAGCCGGAAGTATTCGACGCTTGCCTCTGTTACGACTGGGGCTGGTCGGGATCAGCAGCCTTTACCTGTTGCGCGGGCTATTTATCATCCTGGACATGTTAATCATCCTGGGGGTTCTAGAGGGAGAAATCCTGATCCAGGAGCTAATTTCGACCCTGGTGTTTTTGGCGGCTGGAATCACGTATGCGGCAGGGACCATTTTGAATTGGAGAGGGATGTAAATTCGAAGGAAGTGATATGGATAGTCGCTATGAAATTCGAGAAGGAGCTTCTTATGGTCATTGATGGTCATGCTCATGCTTGCGGCAATTTTTTGACCCCCGGGAATCTCGTGAAAATCCTGGATGAGAATGCCGTTGATAAGGTCGTTTTAGTCCCGGGTGAGCCAAACAGCACAAGGAATTATTCTCTGCCAGAGCTTGTCCAGTTCCTTCCCAATTACGATGTTGTATCGATCACCAATCAACTGACCAAACTTGTCATTTCATTGTCCAAAACCGCTGAGCATATCCCGGAAGGGAACGAGTATGTCCATTCCCTGGCACAGGCCAACCCAGAACGCATCGTTCAATTTCTCTGGGTGTTGCTTCGGAAACCCTTCATCATACAAGAAATCGAAACGCTGCTTTCGGAGTGGAGGTTCAAGGGCATCAAACTTCACCAGTGCTGGGACAGGTTTACGGTACGTTCGGAAGGATTTGAACAGGTAGCGAGATTTGCTGCGCAAAAGGAGCTGCCCATTTTTATCCATGTCGGCTCATATGGAGAGGTCAAGGCGTTGATCGATTTTATCGGGTGTCATCCCGAAACAAAATTGATCATCGGGCATCTCTTCGGCCTCGAGTTATATATCCGGTCGGGATAGAAGATGGAGAATGTATATTTTGAGATTTCGAACACATACCTGGTTTCGACACAAAGGGTTAACCTGGCGATAAAACACTTTGGGGCGCACAAGATCATACTTGGCCCAGATACCCCCTACGGAAGAAATAGCCTGGGGTTAAACATCGAGCGCGTCAAAGCACTGCCCATAAGAAAAGAAGAGAAAGAGATGATTTTGGGCAAGAATATGCAGGCGCTCTTGAAGCTAGGATAACCGGACTTAAATCTATCTCTAGATAATCTATAAACTGCGGCACAAACGATAATGAATGAAGGAGTGATCATGAATAAAATCCTTATACAGATTGGTGGGAAGGCCAATGTCGTACCCGCCCGTGGTGGAGGGATTCGCGACTGGCAGCGCTGGGCGCCATACGCGGCGGTTGTATGGTCACTGCTCTACGCCGCACTGGGGGGCTACTGGTTGGTGAGCGGGCGCGGGTTCCCTTACACCCCCGAAACCGTGCCCGATATTATGGGTCCGCTGCTTGGACGGTTCGAACCGGGCGTGGCCTGGATCGTCGTGATGATGGCAGGGATTCCTGCGGCGGCGATGGGAACGGCGATGCTGCATGGTGTGAGAAGCAGGGCGCTGCGACTTCTCTTTATAACTGCTGGGGCACTGCTCACCGGGGTACTCCTGCTGCTCATGACTGCCCTCAACCTGCTGGTCCTGCTCGGTTATATCCCCTATACCGTCCTCAGCCTCTTCACTGGCGCCGAGATCGGCCGGACCCTCCTGGAGGCTTGGACTCAATGGGCGACGATCCACCAATTACTGTGTCTGATCGGCGGGTTCCTCTGGTTGGCAGCTACCATCTGTTACGCCCGCCAGAGTGGGGACGCCTGCCTGTATTGTGGCCGCCGAGATGGATTGGAAGGGTGGACGAGCCCGAACCAAGCCGCGCGCTGGGGCCGGATTGCTGTGTGTGTGGCGATGGTGGCGCCAGTCTTCTACGCTCTCACCCGTTACGCCTGGGCGTTGGGATTCCCGCTGGGAGTGGGCGAGGAGCAATTTCGCCGCGGTCAAGAGAGTGGAGCGTGGCTCTCGGGAGTCTTCCTGGCGACCTTCGGCCTGGTGGGAGCGGTCCTCATGCTCGGATTGGTGCAGCGCTGGGGTGAGGTATTCCCGCGCTGGATGATCGGACTGGCCGGGCGCCGGGTCCCCATCGCGCTGGCGGTGGTCCCGGCCTTGCTCGTATCGGTATTGCTGATCGTGGGTGGCCTCGCGATTGGGTCCGGCCTAGCCCAGATGGTCGCTGCGTTGGCAACCAGTGGGGCAGAGGATATGGAAATCACGGGGGTAATCGTCTTCCAGCTCGGCCCCACCTTGTTGTTCCCAGTTTGGGGTGTAGTGCTGGCGGCGGCGACATTGGGCTACTATTACCGGCGACGTGGCCCATGCAATGTGTGTGGTCGTGGCGCATCGACTTCTTCGACTTCATGAAAGGGAGAAATCATGATGAGTACACAGATCTCCCGGCAATCGCCTGGCATCCTGGCCGCGATGGCGTTTTGTCTGGCACTGCAAATGACTGGCTTTGTGCTGCTTCTGCCGCTGTTTGCCCGCCGCTTCGAAAGTTTTGGGGCTGGCGTGCAAGCCCTTGGAGTGAGCGCAATGGCCTATGCCCTCACCAGTACCGTCGCCGCGCCCTTCGTAGGGATGCTAGCCGACCGGTTCGGACGCCGTCCCATCATCCTGCTCTCGCTGGCGGCTCATACCCTGGCATTCAGCGGGTATCTGTTCGCCTCCTCCGCCTGGTTGCTAATTTTGCTGCGCGGCCTGGCAGGAGTTTTTACTGCCGGTTTGCTCCCGGCAATGATGAGCATCGTCGGCGATCTGGCTCCTGAGAATCGGCGCGCACAATGGATTGGCATTGTCAACGGGGGCGCTGCAGCCGGATGGATTGTCGGTCCGTTACTGGGTGGATTGCTGTATGACCGTTTCGGTTATGTCGTGCCATTTGCCACCTCGATTACGATGGCCGCTGGCGCGCTGCTCCTGGCAGTATTCCTGATCCCTGAGACGCACACACCTGCGCCGCATCACACTCCGCCGCAAACGACCCGGTTGCATGAGGTGCAAGCATTGCCCACCTGGTCGACGTTTGTTCTGCTCATGCTCATCACCTTCGGTGTGATGTTCGCTTGGGCGTTCATCGAGCCTCAATTCATGTTCTACGCTTACGATGATCTGCGTTGGACATCGTCCCAGCTGGGGCTGGTTATGAGTACGTATGGTGTGGCCTTTATGTTGGGAGAATTTACCCTTGGCCGGCTAAGCGACCGCCTGGGGCGTAAACCTGTTCTTGTGCTGGGGCTTACGCTTTTCTCAACCCAGTTTGTTGGCCTGGTCATCTTCCGCGATGTGACCTGGATCGTGATGAGCTTCATCCTCTCTGGGCTGGGCAACGCACTCTATGACCCGGCGCTGAGCGCCCTTATCCTCGACATCACCCCGCCCGAACACACTGCGAGCATGATTGCACTCAAGGGCACAGCCGGTTCCCTCGGAAATCTTCTAGGCCCGGCGTTGGTTGCGCTGTTTACGTCCTTTGTAACTCCGCAGATTGTGTTCCTGATTGCCACTGCCCTGGTAGCCTTGCTCACAGTTGCCTCCGGGCTGGTACTGCGCCTCCCGAAAAGCATCAAGGCTGCCCATCGTTTTTCAAATGCCGCGGTTGGAAGGTGAGGAGAAAAACATGAAAACGAGCCATATGTCAGCAATGAATACCTGGATATACAAAAAAGTTCTGACGCAAGAATCAATATCGAAAGGAAAATAACCATGTCACAAATCTTAAGCGGCTTATCTGTCTGGCTGCATGCGCTGGGAACTGTCATTTTGATAGGGCACTTCCTCCTGCTCTCTGTTATCTATCTTCCCGCACTCACGACCAAGAATGTATCGATCCTCAGCGAGATCTCAAAGCGTAGCAGAATATGGTTGTATCTGTCGCTGCTGATCTTCGTGGTCACCGGGATGTATCTTACGTTTATTGACCCCAACTACCTGGGATTCGCCAATTTCAGCAACGCCTGGGGAGTCCTGATGCTGGTAAAGCACATCTTAGTACTGGGTATGCTTGCCATAGGATTCTGGTTCAATGCTGTCTTGCGTGTGGGACCGATGCTGAATTCCAATAGCGGATCGTCCAAAGCAGTTGATCGTTTTCGCTTGTATGTCAACCTGATGGCAATCATCGGTGTTATGGTCCTGCTTCTCACAGCATTGGCACAGGTGGAATAATTCTCTTTGATCTTCGAGTACGTACCAAGGTTGCAAAGCAATGACTCCAACTTACATTGTCCCATTGAACGATTCACGAAGTGACCTGAACACGCTGGGCGGCAAGGGAGCTTCACTTGCCAGGCTGGCTCAGGCGGGTCTGCCCGTTCCTGACGGTTTCATTATCACCACCGCAGCATATCAGTTTTTTATCATTGCAAACGAACTGCAAGACGCGATCCAATTGACTCCAGATCGAGTTGATCTGGCAACACCTTCCAACATTGAAGTCGTCGCGGGTGAGATTCAGAAAAAGTTCTGTGAAGCGCGTATCCCAGCGATCGTCACACACCAGATTCTTCACGCTTATCAAGCTCTTCCCGGTACTCGTCCGGCCGTTGCCTTGCGATCCTCCGCGACAGCCGAAGATCTTCCGGAGGCATCGTATGCCGGACAGCAGGAGACATACTTGAACATGAGCGGATCTGAGGCGGTGCTGGCGGCAGTCAAAAAATGTTGGGCGAGTCTGTGGACCGCTCGCGCTATTAGCTATCGTTCCCGGCAAGGCATCCCTGCGAACCAGGTCACAATGGCGGTAGTTGTTCAGCTCATGGTTCCGGCGGAAGCCGCGGGCGTGCTGTTCACCGCGGACCCAGTCACCGGAAACCGGAACCAGGCGGTCATCAGCGCCGCCTGGGGATTAGGCGAGGCAATTGTGGGCGGCCGCGTGACCGCCGATTCGCTGCTGATAGATAAAGAAAGCGGCCGGGTACTGGAACACAAAACCGCGGACAAGCAAGTGATGACAGTCCGCGTGGAGGGCGGGACGGCAGAGCAGCCGGTCCCCGAAGCGAAGCGGACGCTTCCAGTGCTTGCGGATGCCGACGCTTCGGAACTGACCCGGCTGGGGGTCCGGATCGAGCAGCTTTATCGCCAGCCGATGGATATCGAGTGGGCACGCTCCGATGGGAAGTTCTCGATCCTGCAAGCCAGGCCGATCACCGCGCTTCCAGAATTAGTAGAAGATCATTTTTCGTGGAATGATACTCACCGCAGCGAGTATCTCTGGTCGAACGTTAACTTCGGTGAGGCCATTACTGATGTCATGACGCCGCTCACCTGGTCGGTGCTCCAGTTTACACTGGAGGATTGGGTGTTTATACCCGGCAAACCCAACATTGGGATCATTGGCGGTTATCCGTATCTCAACATCAGCATCTTTGCATCCTTATACAAAGCCGTTGGCAAAAGCCATGAGGATTTGCTGGATACGTTGGAGCCCACGATTCACATTGCTCTGCCCTCCGCGATGGAAATCCCGGTCTTTCCGCTATCTGTGGGCCAATTCTTTTCCAGCACTTTTCATGCCCTGCAAATGCAGTGGAAACAAATGGACGGTGTACGGAAGTTGAGTTCATACTTGGCGTCGAACTCTGAATGGTTCGAACAAAGCCTTGAATGTATTCGCAAAGAGAATGACAAACAAGCCCTGATCGCCCTATTCGAGAATTCGATTCGGCCACATATCAAACAGGGCGTCTGGTGTGTCCTGGGGATCACGACGCAATCTGCGAACTATACATTCCAATTACGCAGAGACCTAAAGAAACTGGTTGGACCTGAAGAGGCTGATCTCCTCATCGCGAATCTGGGGAACCAGTCCGGATCATTGGCAAGCCTGGAGCCCTTGATGGGCCTGGAGAAAGTAGCTTGCGGCGAAATGTCGCGTGAAGCTTATATGAGGGCGTACGGTCACCGCGGTCCGCATGAATTTGAATTATCTGTACCTCGGCCTGCAGAAGATCCTAAGTGGATCGACAGGGCATTGGCCAGCCATCGTTCATCCTCGGATGTCGCCGAACTCCTTCAAAGACAACGTGAAAGCTTCCAGATGGCCTGGGAGCGTCTGGCATCCCGCTATCCACGCGAGGCAAGCACCCTTCACCGCCGCATCACAGAAAGTGCTCGGCAGGCTCGCCTGCGGGAAAGCGCTCGCTCAGAATACGTCCGCGACCGTTGGTTGCTTCGGTTGTTTGCCCTTAGGGCAGGTGAACTGTGCGGCCTGGGAGACGATATCTTCTTTTTGACGCTGGACGAAGTGCTTGGGCTTTTGTCCGGCTGTGAGGATGAAGTCCGCTTCCTACCGGACCGTAAGCAGGCGTACCAAGAATACAAATCTCTGCCACCTTATCCGACTCTGATCCGTGGATCTTTCGATCCTTTTTCATGGGCCGCGGACCCGGAACGTCGAGTGGACCTATTTGATGCTCGCTCTGCCCAATATCCGACCGATGAATCGAATCAGATCACAGGTTCGCCTGGTTCAGCAGGTCGGGTGGAAGGAATCGTCCGTTGCCTGAGTCGCCCAGAGGATGGCACTCAACTCCAGCCCGGTGAGATTTTGGTCGCCGTGCAAACGGACATTGCCTGGACCCTGGTCTTTCCACGCGCCGCGGCAGTGATAACCGATGTTGGAGCCCCACTCTCTCACGCGGCAATCGTGGCGCGCGAACTCGGCATCCCGGCTGTTGTCGGCTGTGGAAATGCCACCCAGCGCCTCAAGACCGGGGATCGCGTTCGTGTCGATGGCGGCCAGGGTATGGTGGAAATCCTCGGCTGAATGTAGACCGAGCTAAAGAAAACGATTTATGGAAAGGAGAAAAGCATATGACCAGAATCTATAAAATCAGAGAATTGCCTGAAGGAACACTGATCACGAAAAATATCGCATCTGTTGACTATTATGATTCCTATATGATTAAAAAGAAGACGAATGACTCCATTGATAAAATTACACAAAAAATACTAACCCTTCCTGGTTGGATCAATTTTGCGCTGCGAGTAAGATACTATCTTATCGTCAAACCGTTTGGCTTATCAACGGGAAGGTTTGACAATAAAACCGAAAACTCAGAAGAGAATTCTGAACCGGTTCCGGTGATAGACAAAAATGAAAATGAAATCGTGATGGGGTCAGATGATAAGCATCTATATTACAGAATATCGGTCATGAAAAAGGAAATCGAGCAAGGGTCGGAGATCT
>NZ_JBXMTI010000142.1:0-22600 GCF_057083605.1 Candidatus Villigracilis sp.
TGTCAACGCTTTTAAACAGCTTTTTAAAAGTGGTAGTGGGATGCTGCTGTTTTTTCGCTCCTTGCGCAACAATGCAGTCACCTAATTCTTAATTTATCGGCACTCTTGACTTCCCCTTTCATCTGTGTATGCAACGGGGACGACGGGGAAGATACTGGAACATGAACTGGGCTTTAAGATCATCAGGCTCAAAAGCGGACCACTCGGAGGCGACCAGCAGATCGGTGCCAAGATCGTGGATAACAAGATCGACTTCCTGATCTTTTTCTGGGATCCGCTGGAACCGCAACCTCATGACCCCGATGTGAAGGCTCTCTTACGCATGGCAGTGGTATGGAATATTCCCATTGCCTGCAACCGCGCCTCGGCGGACTTCATGATCTCATCCCCGCTGATGGATGGTCAATATGACCGCCTCGTCCCTGATTACGAAAATTACACCGCCCGTAAATTGGATCTGGGAGAGAAAACTGGCTAGTGGAGTTCGTTGTGGCGCCGCTTTTCGCAATAATTGACAGATGAACAGGTATCACATACAATACCACCATGAAATACAATGTTGTCGTTGATACAAACGTGCTTGTCTCTGCGTTGCGATCAAGGGATGGCGCATCCTTCCTTCTGATTTCGCTTTTGGGCGAAAATGACAAGTTTGATATCTATATTTCTGTTGCGCTGGTTCTTGAATATGAGGATGCGGCAAAAAGGTTGCTTGGGAAAATAGAAATCACAGAAGATGTAATTGATGACGTGATTGATTACATCTGCCAGGTCGGCAATGAGCAACAAGTCTTTTTTCTGTGGCGGCCGTTTTTGAAAGATCCAAACGATGACATGATTCTTGAACTCGCAGTTGCCGCAGGCTGTAATTTTATTATTACCCACAACAAACAGGATTTCAAAAACATCGAAGAGTTTGGTTTACAGGCAGTTTCGCCAGCGGAATTTCTTCGCTTGATTGGAGTAATATCATGAGCACAATTAGTCTCAGGCTTCCCGAATCCCTTCACAAAGCTGCACGCAATTTGGCGCGCGAGGAAAATATTTCCATTAACCAACTGATCACCCTCGCTCTTGCAGAGAAAGTGTCAGCTCTCGCGGCGGAGGATTATATTAATAAGCGCGGTGCACGCGCCAGCCGAAAGAAATTTGTAAATGCGCTGGCTAAAATTCCACACGCAGAACCAGCAGAGTATGACCGTCTGCCTGCTGCAAAAGGCAAATCATCGACCCGAAAAGGTTAACCGTCTGAGCAGCGACTGAACGTAAAAACTACACCAACAACCTGCGGGATGTCTTTGTCAAAAGTAAATACAGCCCCACCAGAAAAGCAGCGAAGACCATAACATTCCATCCGCTTGTGTATGCATCCCCAATTGCCAAACGTGACATGGTTGTGATGGGCGAAAGATTCAACAGGGTACTGATGGCTGCCGCGGCCAGCAGCATAAGCGAATAAATAAATTGAGAGCGCTCGCGGTCTCTAAGAAGGACTGCACCTAATGCAGCGGAGATGGATGTGATGCCGGCCACGATCAATGCCAGGATGATGAGCCAGCCTGTGTTTTGTATATCAATCCCATTCAGTTGTAACAAAGTCAGCCAGGCTATACACTGCAAAATAGATAGAATGACCGATGAAACAACCTTCGCTCCGATCATCCCGTTGAGTGACAGCGGCGCAGATAGAAGCGTTTGCAGGGTGTTGTTTTCCACTTCCTCTGTGATCGAGTCTACGGTCATACTGCCTGAAACAAAAGCTGGGAAGAGCATTAGCATGGGGATGAGCACCGAGTAGACAAATTCAAAGGATGTCGAAGGCTTCCCTTTTAGGTCTGTATATCTCACTTCGATTCCATTTTCTGCGCGCAGAAAATTCTCGTATTGCTTGAGCGGTTCCTGGATCACCATACGGATCAACGAACTGACTGTGTCTGATTCGGGCAGGTATAACTTGATCTCTGTCAGTCCATTCGCATTTTGGGGAGTATCCACAATTGCAAGCACTTCACCTCGATAAAATGCAGACTCTGCATCCGTCAATGCGGAATACCAGTTGACCTGTAAACCGCGTTCGCTCATCAATGATCCCAGGACTGAATCGGATGAAGTAACCAACCCTATTCGTATCCTCGCACCGCTGAATTTCATGATCGTATCCGAGTCATATAGAGACAACATTCCTAACAGCAATGCAGATGAAAAAGATGCGATGAATAATTGGATCAGGATCGAGATCACAATGGTGCGGTCACGGATGACGGAGGCCAGTTCCTTTTTGACGACTGCCAGAAACGGAATCAAAATCCACCTCTCAGCACATAAACGTTATAGACAAAATGCACCAGCGTCCCAGCAGCCAATGCCAGCGTGTAGGGCAATCTCAATTTTGTTCTCAACAAGGTGATGATGGTCGTGAAAACAAAATGAGCGATCAATGGAATGAACAGCAGCAAGCCCGCGCCGAACAACGCACCCGAAACCCGCGCCTGCGACACCATGCTGATCGAAAGCAAAAGCAGCAGCTTCTCGCCAATTAGAAATCCCAATGCTGAGAGAAACGAAAGCCCGATGATCTCGCGCGCAGATTTCACCACGCCGTGTTCTGCCAACACCACAATACCAATGGTTTTAACGATCTCCTCAACCAGGGCGGAACCAAGTAACGTAAAGCCGAGTATCAAACCAACAGGCAGGTTGGTGGCGAAGGCAAGGAAAATGATCTGGGTCATGTACACGATCGGGATCACCAGCAAACTCCACAGCGGCACAGAAATCGTCGGTTTGGAATGAGCAAGCATCAGGTAGATTGCATCGCTGACTTTGCGCGTAAGAGGCTTGTAGCCCATCAAAAATTCCTCGTTGAGCATCCGCGTGCCGGCAAACATCGCAAATCCAAATATGGCCGCCATCGGCAGGGATGGGAACAAATACTCGCGCCATCCGAACGGCTCGCCTCGATACATCTTCACCGCCAGTGTTAGCGGGGAAATATATGAAAGGTCGTTGACGTTGGTGAACATCGCAGGGAAGATCAAGTAAGCAGTCGTCAGTGTGGTCACAAGCATGGCAATAAATGTGGTGTCTTTGAAGGTGCGGTAGAACAACGGCACCATCAGGTAAATGGCAAAGATGAAGAGCGTGGTGGGCGCAAAGATGGCAAGCGCGAGCGGCAGGTTCGCCTTTGTGATGATGGCGATCACCGTGGTGCTAAAAAGCGCGAAGATGGCATACGGCAGCATCTTCCCCAAAATAATTTGAAATGGTGTGACAGGCGCAGATAGCAGGATCGTCAGGCGGCGATTGATCTTTTCATCCATAAAACTGCTGGTAAAAAAGATGCTGATGAACGTGATCGGCATGATGTAGATCAATGTAATGAGGACTTGCACGAACGGTGCGGGAGGCGGCGTGATGGATGGGATGATGATCTCTTCAGGTTGGGTAACCAGCGCTTCACCCTGACCTGTTGCCTGCTCGGCATTGAGATGATTAATCCCCACCCTGAGCGGAAACGCGTCAACCTCCGCGAAAGAATTCCCCACGCGAATCAGTTCCTGCTTCTCCATATATTGTTTGAGCGCGCGGACAGCAAATTGCGATTTATCATCCTCGCGAGAAATCACCTGCGGACCGTCGATCAACACATCAATGACATGTTCTTTGAGCAATGTTTTCCCCTCTTCTGCATTAACTTCCATAACCGCAAAACGGCTGTCGTGAATCGGAGGAACATCACCTGAAACACCAATTCGATACAAGCCGCTTCCAAGTGCAACCGTATCGCGTAGAAAATAGGCTGAGAGACCCAATACGGCCAGCAATAACAACACAGCCAGCGGACTCGCTCCGCCGCCAAAACGTTTGCGCAAGCGCGTCACTTCACGCCACGCGATGACAAGGATTTGATTCATAAACCTCTCGTTGAATAATAATCCGGTGGTTGAGTAGTCCTGAGCGTTAGCGAAGGACGTATCGAAACCACCGTATATAGGTATACACTTCATTCATTGGTGGTTTCGATACGCCGCAAAAAGCAAGAGCGCGGCTACTCAACCACCGGGTTCACTTAAACTTTAAAATGGCTAGTACAATTACAGCATGATCCAACTAACAAATGTTACCAAACGTTACGATAATACTACAGTCGTGGATGGTTTGAATTTACAGATCGATAAGGGCGAGATCGTGGGGATCATTGGTCACAATGGCGCGGGGAAAAGCACCACCATGAAAATGATCGCAGGGCTGATCGAGCCGACTTCGGGGAATGTACGAGTGATGGGATATGACATCCAAAAGGGAAGCAGCACAAAGGTCAAGCAAAAGATCGGTTATCTGCCTGAGGAGAGTCCGCTTTATGAAGCGATGACCGCCCATCAATATCTGCTATTCTTCTCCGAACTCTATCAGATGCCGCGTCAAAAGGCATTGACAAGAATTGACATGCTTCTTGCTTCGCTTGATCTGTTCGAGAAGGATAAGCTGACGGGCGAGTTCTCCAAAGGAATGAAGCGCAAGACCGCCATCGCGCGGACTCTGCTGCACGACCCCGAACTGCTCATCCTCGATGAACCCAACTCAGGGCTCGACCCGCTGACTTCGTTCTTCATCATCAATTATCTAAAGACTCTGCGGCGTGAAGGCAAAACGATCCTTCTCAGCGCGCACAATCTCTTTCATGTAGAAACAATCTGTGACCGCGTGGGCATCATCAAGAATGGGCGGCTGTTGGTGTTCGATACGATGGATGCGATCCGCGCCAGGCTGGGCAAGCGCGAATATCAGGTCATCTTCCATGCAGACCATAAACTTGATTACGAGCAAATCAACGGCAACTACATCTTCCGCACCGCCGAAGTGGATGCCATTGCAGGGATGCTGGAAACTGTCTCCGCCAACAGTTGGACTCTGATGGACCTATCCATGCGCGAATCGGCGCTGGAGGAAATCTACGTCAAGTTGATGACGAATGAGTGATTAATAGTGACTTTTCAGAATTTCAAAGTACATATTGACATTTAGCTAGATGTCATATATGATGCCTTATAAGACATCATATTAGCGAGTTCAAAATGACCCGATATGCCTTAAATCTTCCCAATGAACTGAAGAAAGATGCTGAACGGCTTGCCAAACAGCAAGGTGTTTCACTGAATCAATTCATCCTTTGGTCAGTAGCAGAAAAAGTGGGCGGACTTCTTCAAGGGCTGGATGACCCCGATTTTCCCAGCATTACCTATCGCCGCGGCGCCTCAGGAACACTCTCTCCCGTTCTACGTGGAACAGGGATTCGAGTGCAAACTATTGTCCTCGCATCTCCAGACCATACTCCCGCAGAAATTGCCGAAGACTATGACCTGCCGCAGTCGCAGGTGCAGGAAGCCTTAGGTTTTTACGAAGTCCATCGCGCTGAAATTGACGCACACATTCAAGCCGAAGCCGCGTTGGAGCCCAAGGATGAGTAAGAAGCTGCACCTGCATCTTGATGCGGATGCTTCCAGCAAAGCTTTATACAATGCCCTGCGCGAACGTGGACACGATGTAACCCGCACTCCCACCGAATGGATGCCGTTCGATGCCAGCGATGAAGGACAATTACTTGGCGCGACCGCACAAGGTCGCGCCATATTTACATATAACATCCGTGATTTTATTGTCCTTGGCAAGCGCTATCCGCATCATGCAGGCATTATCCTTAGCCGACAAAAAAGCATGAGCCTAATCGAAACAATTAACGCACTGGATCATGTTCTAAGTGAAACAGATGCCGATGAATGGATTGGCCAAACCCGCTGGTTGAATGATTGGAATAAATGAAAACTATCCATGCGCGAATCGGCCCCGGAGGAGATCTAAGTCAAGTTGGTGATGAATGAGTGATTATTCTGTCAAATTTCGGAAAGACGCTAGGTATGTTTCAATTTTGGTTTGAATCTTCGATATGAGATACGAAAAGGATGACTTATGTTCGCTTCATTAGAGGTTAAAAGTTGGGAACAAGCAAAAGAAATATTTCCCGAGACCAAAGACTGGGTTTTCCGAGGACAAAACAATGAAGCTTGGTTGCCAGAAAGTTCTCTTTATAGGCAAGTTTTAAGAACGGGTTATCCGCTTAAATTGATTCAAAATCGAGAAAGACATATTCTTAGGGATTTTCAACGCTTTGCGCATCAATATATTCGTGACACCCCATCAGAAACTGCATTCCTTGATTGGTTAGCATTACTTCAACACTACGGTGGACCGACAAGACTTGTCGATTTTACACATTCTTTTTATGTGGCAGCGTTTTTTGCAACTGAAAAAGCAGATAGTAATTCCTCTATCTGGGCTATCGAAAGGGATGCTTTAAATTCTTTTCTTGAAAGCCACATAAAGTATGATCCACACAGCTATATTGACGATATAAATATTGCTAATGTAAACGAGTTTAACAAGGGATTTCCAAAATCCACTCTTCCCCCTGCTATATTACCTATAGAACCGCAACGTATGCATGAACGGCTTTGGATACAACAAGGTTTGTTTCTAGCCCCAACAGACCCGACAAAACCATTCCTTGAAAACCTAGCATCTTCACTTGAAATTCCCATTGACTTTTTCAAAAATCCGAAGAATGTAAATTGGTCACAAGCATTGAACGAACAATTGATTCTTCCCTCAAGAATTAAGAAAATTAATGATAAATTTCGTGATGTCGAGATTGTTTCGGTTGTTAAGATAATAATATCTAAACATTTGCATCATGACATACTAAAGGACTTACAAAGAATGAATATCAACGCCGCAACTTTATTTCCAGGATTAGATGGCTTTGCGCGATCAATGTTTTATCATTTAAATACTAACCAATCCAATATTGATTTTCTGAATAATATGACAGATTTTTCAGATAAACCTGATTGATAGCGCACTTATCCTGACGAGGTCGCAGTGTAGATGTTGTGTAAAAAGAGTTGATATGGGGGAGGAAAGATTGCCAAAAGAGACCATTCTGTATCGGATAAATGGGTAGTTTTAGTCAATCTCCATTTTTGATACAATGAAATCGTAACATTCTCTTATTGAGCGTAGAATAAAAAGGAGTATGACACGATGTTGAACAAACCAGATGAAGAGTTTGTGAAGGAAGGGGCTCAAAAGGTTACTGACAAGGAGATTGAAAAAGTAGTCAACAAGTCTGAAGAGATCAAAAAGAAGTTCTACACCAAGGGTCCGCTGGCGCGCTTTGTGGAAGACGGTAAACTGCTGATCGCGCTGGTAAAGGATTACTGGTCTAAAGCATATCGCCAAGTCCCCTATGGAGTGATCGCCTCGGTGGTCTTCAGCCTGATCTATGTTTTCAACCCCTTTGACCTGGTTCCAGATGTACTGCCCGTCATCGGTCAAGTAGACGATGTGGCGGTCTTGAGCGCCTGTTTATTAATGATCGAGCAGGACTTGCACAAGTATAAGAATTGGAAACAAAGCAAGACTGAAAAGTAAAAGACATGACTCGCCCCGAAAAGTAACCTTTCGCGGGTGAGTTTGTTTTTAAAAGCAAAGTTAAGTAGTTGGTCGAAAGTTTCTAGACGTATCTTTGGCTTTTCGGGGGCTAAGCCCCCGAAAGAGCAGGAAGAGTTGTAAAATTATTTTCGACGAATTACCTAGCCCACTTCAATCCTTGTCAACCACTTGACCCAGAACCAGCCTCGCCGCGTGGGTACGACAGCACGCAGAGGCGCGCCGTGCATGTGAGTCAAAAGCTCACCGCCAACATGTGTTGCCAACACTATGCCTAGCGCTTCCCGCATGGGCAGGGGATGCTCATAACCCGTTACTGATCGTAAACTTACCCATTGCGCCGAAGGATCCATACCGTGTGAAATCAACAATTCTTCCAGCGAGATGCCGCTCCAGGCTTGGATCGTATACCAGCCCAAGGTGCAGTCTAGTGTCGCATTCTTGCTGCGGGCGGGAAGTGCGATGAGTTCATCATAGGTCAGCACTTGCGGACGGTCTAATTTCCCAGCTAGTTCCAACTGCCAGACGGACAGATCAGTTTGGGATTTGTCTGCGGCGAGGGTATGTGTGATCGGATATTGATTGCCTGAAAAATATCCATCCAGACGTGAACCGCTTACATGCCGCGCGGATTCCTGATCCTCGCGCCCGGCAGCGAGTGCATCTGACAGCCACCACGCAGTCAACGATGCTGCTCCCAGCCCAAGCAATTTGAGCACTGCGCGACGGGAGGCGAAATCCACTTTTTGAGGGCGCGGCCAACGCCACAAGGAATGAACAAGGAAAGGTAGAAACAGTCCGAGACCCAATATCCGGTGCCAGGAGATGACCGAACGTTGAAGGAAAGTATCCGGTCCCAACCGCCATTGCCACGTATATGCAAATCCCATTAATAACAGGGTGGCAATACTTATCAGCAGAGAAATAAATACCATCACACCGCGGTCAATATCCGCTTTTACGCCGCGACGCAGGGAATGCAAGGATATTCCTATCTTCCAGGGAATAGTTAACACCAGCACCCAGCCCGCAGCGCGATGCACATCGAACATCCATGCGGGCATTGTCCAATAAAGTCCGTATACACCCGAGAGTGCCAGAACGGTCATAGCCCCCAGAATGACCGTATTGGTAAAGCGCAACAAGCTGAACCTCATAGCCTGACCTCTGAAATTCATTATACTGAAGTAAGATAATATGTATCTTAATTGTTCGAGTGCCTTTTCCAGATTGTGTCATTAATGTATTTGTGATTAAATCAATGTCATTGTTGAAACCCTTGGCATTAAAGGATGTAACTGATGAGCGATGACAAGTCTCAAACCGACCAATTATGGCATGATTGGTTTATGACCGATGCTTACAAGGTCGAAAAGCAAATGATGCACCTTCTGCGTCTCCTGCCGCATGATCCGCGCTGCAAATTTTGTCGCTCACCGTTTCACGGACTTGGGGGGCTGATTGTGCGCGTTCTTTTCGGGAAAAAGCAATCCACGTTAAACCCGCGCTTCTGTAATGTTTGCGAAGACTTCGCAAATAAAAACCAGGGCGGCCACGAGGTGGAGATGTCCATGTTGTTTGCTGATGTACGCGGGTCCACGGCGCTCTCCGAGCAGATGAGCCCAACGGAATTCAGCAGGCTGATCAATCGTTTCTTCGTAGAGTCTACCAATGCAGTGATCGAGGAAGACGGGATCGTGGAAAAGCTGGCAGGCGATGCAATAGCCGCTTTTTGGGGAGCAGGCATAGCTGGACCTCAGTATGTGGCAAGGACAATCCGCACGGCGCAGAACATCTTGAAAGTAATGGAAGAGCATAAAATTCCCGTAGGTATCGGTGTCCATGCAGGTGTTGCTTTTTTTGGTGCAATGGGCTCTACTGATGGCCTGGTCAATATTTCAGCGATAGGCGACGAGGTTAATACGGCAGCCCGGCTTGCATCCAAAGCCGCGGCAGGCGAGATTATTGTCAGTGAGCAGGCTCTTAGCCAGACAAACCTGGATAGCAGCGAATTGGAGTCGCGCAGCCTGGAACTGAAAGGGATCGGTCAGCCAGTTGCAGTCCGCGTGATGCGTTCTTGATAAGAGGAGCCAGAGAATTAGAAATGAAACACCTTGTTGAATTCCGTTCTTATAACTTGAGACCTGG
The DNA here is from genome assembly GCF_057083605.1 of Candidatus Villigracilis sp. Classification (NCBI taxonomy): domain Bacteria; kingdom Bacillati; phylum Chloroflexota; class Anaerolineae; order Anaerolineales; family Candidatus Villigracilaceae; genus Candidatus Villigracilis; species Candidatus Villigracilis sp. The sequence goes on from NZ_JBXMTI010000142.1 coordinate 9,655, forward strand.
CAGCCGCGATGTATTTCATCAACTTATGCTTGAACAGTCTATGCCGATGCTGGAACGTTGGGGAGTGGATGTTGTGGATTTTGGTCCATCCGCCCATGATGAGAACTCGTATTACCTGATTCGCCGCTACGATAGCCTCAGCCACTACAATCAGAGTCAGGATGCGTTCTATGGCAGTGATGAGTGGAAGATGGGGCCGCGTGAGGCGGTCCTTTCCTTCATAGAGGATTACACTGGTTTTGTCCTCGAGCTAGATGATGCCACTGTCAACGGGTTGAGGCGGCATTAAGGTCTCGATTAAAAGAATCCGCGTTAATATCGTCCGCTTTAGCCTTAAAAACAAACTCACCCCGAAAGTTTAATTTCGGGGTGAGTTGTGTCATTGGCTTAGGTATTCACTTTTACTTTTTGAGTCTGATACCGTTTAAGTCCGCTCCAGCCGATGAGCATCTTTTGCTCTTCATCATATAGTCGCAAAGACAGCGACTTGAGGCTGGCCAGTAAAGTCAAAGGCTTCACATGAAAAACGGAATTTTCGTAATAACACTTGGGCAGGTTGTAGTTCGGGATCTTTGCGCTTAGATGATGAATGTGATGAAAACCAATGTTTCCGCTGAACCATTGCAGGATGATGGGCAATTTGTAGAAAGAACTGCCTTGTAAGCCTGCCTTCACAAATTCCCAACTTTCGTGATTATCCCAGTAGGTAGGGTCAAAATTATGCTGAACGTAAAAGAGCCAAATTCCAATTGTCGAGCTGATCAATATCACTGGTAACTGTATCAAGAGATAAGCCTTCCATCCGATCAACCAGCACATCAAGGCAATCACAACTGCCAATGCAAAATTAGTCCACCAGACACTGGCACGCTCACGTTTTCCGTAAGAGGGCAACGGGATCCTCTGGGATACAACAAAGACCATCAACGGGCCTACTCCCAGCAAGGCAAAGGGGTTACGCATAATGCGATAAGCGGTCTTCTTCCACCACGATGCAGCCAGATATTCCTTGACGGTCATCGTATACACATCGCCTGTGCCGCGTCGGTCAAGATCGCTCGCGGTGGCGTGATGAATGGCATGGTCATGCTTCCAACGATAATAGGGTGTAAAGTTTAGAAAAGCAGTGATCCTGCCCACAAAATCATTAGCTGTCTGGGATTTGAAGAATGACCCATGTCCGCAGTCATGGAAGATGATAAAGGTGCGCATCAGGAAACCTGCCGCGATCACGGATAACCCAAGTGTGATCCAATAGGAAATTTCCATACTCCAGATCATCAGATACCACAAAACGATATAGGGTATCAGCGTATTTGCCACTTGCCAGAGACTGCGTGCAAGGTCAGGTTTTGCGTATTTGGCAACGATGGGCTGCCAGCGGAGTTGTTCCGCTTCTTGTTCATTTGAATTTATGTTCATAGTTTATCCAATCTATTCTATATGATATATTACCCCATACTTTTGATATAGATGCTTGAAAAGCCGAACTTCTGACAATTCTGTTTTTGAGGTGAAAGGTTAAGAACCAAAATCTAACCTTTGGAAGGCATTTAAGTTGTTTTCTTCAGGGTTGATCAGTCAATTGGAACAGCTAATCCAGTGCTTAAGTAGGGTGAAAATTCCAGCATTTCCAGATAAGATTTCCCAAGGAGAATTTCAGCATAGATGATTTGTTCATAGTATTTTGGTGGTCAGGCCCAATTGGGTTGGGTATTTTCTTTATGGGCGTAGGCATCTTGTTATGGGGAATTAGCAAGCTGCGCAACAAATAAAAAGGAGTTGCTCAAACCACAGCGCCCTGAAATGAATATTCATTTCAGGGCGCTATCTATAAAAATTGCTTTGTGCGGTCCCGACGGGAATTAAACTTGCAGTGCGTAATTTTCCCGTATGTTTATCGATGAAGTAACAAAAGAATTTATATGTCCAATTGGACGATATTGTTGATAACTATTTTATCTGACTTATTTGTGGCGTCAAGGGAAATAAGGGAAACTTTTCTAGCGAAGCTATCATGTATGAAAGGATGGCTTCTCATGAAAAGCAAAACAGTGAATTTCCTCTTCCAACGGACATCCGTTGATTTTAGAACATCTACTGTGTGATTTAACCATAAAGGTCAACGGCGAATCAGGGAATCAGTGGGAATGGGGAGGGTGTTATTCCTTGTTTTCCATGCCTGTTATATGTACTCTTTGAAAGAGTATATCGAAGGAGAAAAGAGGACGTGTCTGCCGAAATACCGTGGGTGGGACACGCCCCCTCTGCTGCCGAAATGAGGATTATTTTTTGCCCATAATTTCGAACAGGACCTCGTATTCCGGGTTTGGAATGATCCTGACAATCTCACCTTTGGAGAAGTCGTACTCAACGTTTTTCAAGAGGATTTTGCAGATTTCTTTCTGCTCCTCTTTGGTGGCAGCCCTCCAAGCTTCCTGTATGCTGGCAAGCACTTCGCCGGCCTGGTGCATCTCTTTCGGCGCGATCTGTTGAAGTTCGCCTAGTTTCGCTTGAAGTTCTTCGGTTTCGCGCCAAAACTTTTCCTCCTCATCAACATATAGTCCTCGTTTGTACGCTTCGCGTGCACGGTGAAGTTCATTCTTGATGCGGTCTTTTTCCTTTTTGGGATCAAAGTCTTCCTTGTCGGTTTGCAGCGCTTTTTCCAGTTTCTGCTTCCAATTCTGTGGAAGCACCAGGTTTTTCACAATGTGGGAAATGCTCTCATCGATTATTTCAGCTCGGATACTTTTTCCGGAGTATTGGCATTTGACCCCGACCAGCCTTGAGACTTCCCGATAATATTGCCCGGCCGCTGCACTTTGCGCCCGTAACCGCCGTTTGCATTCACTGCAGGTGATGATGCCTGCGAGGAGATATACCCGGAATGTTTTTTGCCTAGAATTCGTGAGCCGTCTGCGTTTTGCGCGGGCATGCTGACACCTTTCAAAAAGTTCGACATCAACAATGGGGGAGTGGAGCCCCTTTATCCAAAATCGTTCCTGTTTGTGGATTTTTCCCTTGCGATCATGTTCCCCATTGTAATTGACCATCCCGATATAAAATTTACTTTGAAGCATCTCTCTTATGGCATCTTTTGTAAACATACCATTTTTCAAGGTTTTGTGCCCAAGCCCAGTCAACCAATTGGCAATGTCCTGGTCATAGTACAAACCAGTAGAATATCGTTCAAATACCTGCCTGACGATCTCTGTCCGTTCCGGGTCGGGGATCGCTCTTTTTTTACCATCAATACGCTCGCTGAGGTAACCCCATGGAACCTGGTTGTTGTGATAGCCCTGCATTGCCCTCTCATGCTTGCCTTTGTGGGTTTCCTGGCTCAGGTTGTCTGAGTAAAACTCTCCCAGAGATCCCAGCAGCATAAACATCAGTTTTCCGTCTGGTGTGTCAAGATCAAACTTTTGCTCGACGGATCGCAGGATAATGTCAGAGGACTGCAGTTTTTTTACGATCTCTATTGCCCATTCAAGCCTGCGTGCCAGACGGTCCAGTTTGTGTACATAAACGACTTTGAAAAGCCCCTTTTTGGCATCTTCAAGCATCTGATCGATTCCGGGACGGCTTTTATTTCTGTATGCAGAGACAGCCGCATCGGAATAGACTTTTACGATCTCGACGCCTTCCGCTTCGGCTCTCGCTTTGATCTGGCGCAACTGTGCTTCAAGACTGAAAGAGTCGCCCTGCATGGTGGATGAGTAGCGAATGTAGGCAGCGCCAGGAATTATTGGGGAAAAATTTGACATGTTCACTCCTTGGTTTTAAGCGGGTTTGAGAAAATTTGAACCCGCCTGCTTGAAAAAAGGAAAGCAGGCGGGCCATTTCAGGCGATCAAGATGATTATTTTTTGGAGTCGTCAGGGAAGCGGAGGGACTCGAATATTTCTTTGAGAAAATTCGGTTGAAACTCCAGGAGAAAATCCATATTGGCATCATAGTCGGCAGAACGGATCATGACATGATTAGCCTCAAGCTGTTTAAAGACCCAGTACCTAATATATATGTCTCTCCCCAGTTGATCCCAGGTGTAAACATAGAGGATCTGGAATTGCCCTTTGGAGGCATCTTTTAGCAATCGACCGAGCGCGGGCCGGCGCTTTGTTAATCCAGAAACTCCGTTTTCCGTGTAGGTTTTCAAGATCGTGACATTGTCGGCCTGAGCCCACTTGCGAGTCTCATGTAGCTGGATTGCCAAGTTATCACTGTCTTTAGCGGCGCATCGGAGGTAGATTGCGCCACTCGGCGAGTTGACCGGCGAACTTTTTTTGCTCTGAGGTTTATAAGACCGCCGATGGTTTTGTGACAAGTTGATAGTGTTCATACTCTGTCCTTTCCACCTCCCCTGCCTCTGGATTTAGGCAGGGGAGGTAGGTGAAGTTAGTTGGTGCTTTTGGCACTGTCCTCAGTAGAGTTTGTTTGCAGACGTACCAATATCTTCAATAGGATCTCTGCCAGGGGACTGGGGATGGAGTTGGTTGGTTGTGTATCGATTTTATTAGGTTGCTCCTTTTTGGGCGGAAAATCGAGACTTGGGGTATGGTTTGTCATGGATTGCCTCGCACATCCCATCTTTCCGCTGCCGGCTGCGAGTGTCAGGATGTACAAATGTGGCGATAATGAGAGTATTGTCCGTTACAATTACATCTGCCACGTTTGTCAAACAGTCTAGCAATTCGGCAAAAAAAAATTTGGAGATTTTTTGGAGAAATGTCAACGATCCACAAAAAATTTCACATCTTTGGGGCTTACATGCAAAAGATCGTCATGTTACAGCTCCCCCCTGGACGAGTGCGTGACCGGCGCCAGGCAGCGTTGGATATGGTACAGAAACTTGATCTTACCGAGTCCGTGATTTATGCTGCCTTCCGCGGGGAGCTATCTGGAAAAAAGCCGTTTACGATTTTGACGATGAAGCGATTCCTATTGGAGTATTATGGGGGAACTGGGCTGACAAGCAGTGCGCATTTGAGGCGCTGGCTAGATACCGGCCTGGAAAATTACAAGCCGTTGTTATTTGACCCTGAAATCTGTGACCTGGAAAACAAAAAAAGGATTCCCCCAGGGTACTTATGGAATACCACTACTGGCATTTCCAGAACTGAGATCGAAGAGCAAGTCCTCAAATCAATGGAAAAGAAACGGGTGGTAGTGTTGAAAGGTCCGCCTGGGGTCGGGAAGAGCTGGTTGCTTGAGAATCTTTACAACGATTTGTCTCTTCATCTACAATTTGACTTCATACTGTTTCTTTCTATCGGGCAAGCGACGGTGGGTCGAGAGGACTGGTTGGAATCAATACGGATGTCATTGAGCATCGAGGGACGACCCTGCGCAGGGGGCGAACAGGAGCTCAAGCGGCTTTTCGCAGATAAAAAGATATGTGTAATGTTGAATAATTTGCATGATGGGCACCCCTTGGAAATTTTACAGACTCTCCTGCCAATGAATGCCCGCATCCTTGTTGCAACTGCCATGTCGGAAGTGGTTGCCGGCATTACAGGAAAATTTGTGTTGATCGAAGTTCCTCCATACAGCCGGCGGGAGGTAGATGAGTATTTATCTACACTCGATGGCGTGAAGTTGAAAAGGAGGGATGCTGATGAACTGGCACGGCTTGTGAATTTCAACCCGCTTGGATTGCACATAGCCGCTAATTCGATCCGGTTGCACGGGATCAATACTGTATCGCACGCGCTCCGTCAAGCCCCACCTGCCATTCCCTCGGGCATCGAGGCTGAGCTTTTCAAGCCAATTTACCTCGCCTATAACTTGCTGAATAGAGATCATCAGGATGCGTTTAAACGGACCGGGGCATTTCCGCTGTTGACGGAATATGACCTGCATGCCTTCTCAGCGCTTTGGGGGGTGGAGGAGGGAAGGGCAGCCGGGTGGCTAATGGCGATTGGTACCGACAGCGGGTTATTTGAAAAAGGCGGTGAAGGAAAGTGGTGTGTCCATGAACAAGTTTGGCGATATGCCCAGACATTATTTGCTGCTGAACCTTCCGAAATGACGCAGCATGCAACCCAATGGGCGGAGAGAGGCGTTCGCCATTCCTCGATCCGTGATTGGTTTATGCAGGAGTTCAAGGAGGCTGGAAAGTTCCGTAATCTTTGGGAAAATTTGACGAACGCCATTGCCGTGGATAAAGAAAAACCGCGTCGGACCTCCCTTGGCACGGCTCTGAGGATGCAGTTGTTCCACCCCTGGAGTTATAAGAGTTCGCCCTGGCAGACGATGAACTTATTATCGTCCAATTTCAGGTCGCAACAATATCTACAGGGATTTTATCTGAGCGAGGTTGAACGCCGATGGAAGATAGCATCTTTTATTTTCATTTGGTCTTGTGTTTTACTGCTACTTCTGCCGTCACTGCCTTTTTATGATGCTGGTATTTTCCCGAGCTTTATCCTTGGGTTCTTGCTGGTGTTATATTCACTCGGGTTTGCGATGCGCTTTGCGCATAGCCATATTACATTCTTTGTTATTTGGTCCAGGCTGTGGAGCCAGCGACGAGAGTGAAAGTGAAGATTTTTTTCTACAGCTACATTAACGCCAGCGACCAGCAACAACATCGATACATCCTTTCAGACGGAGCAATCCCATTCCGTTCAGTCTCTGACTCCGCACCAGCAACTCGTGTCCGATCGCCGTTCACGCCGTCGAGAAAAATACAACCGAGTGATTGAATTGCACCAACTGGGTGTCCCAGGACGCAAAATTGCCAAGCAACTTGAGATCAGTCGCCCGACGGTCGAACGTTACCTGCGTATCGGACACTACCCGGAACATGCACGTTGGCGGGAAACTATCCGACCCTACACCGATTATTTGATTCAGCGTTGGGAAGCAGGTGCCAGAGTTGCCGTACAACTCTTTGAAGAGATTAAGCAGCAAGGCTATCGCGGCTCCTACAAGGCAGTCATGATGTTCGTCACTGAATTGAAGAGCGGCAATCTTCAACTTCATCCCGAACTCATACATGCAGCCACTTCTGACCTATCGCCACCGACTCCACAACCGAAACCCAAGATCAAATCTGTTGCCCCTCGCCATCTGGCACATTTGCTCACAAAACCTGCATCTGACTTGACTGCGGAGCAGCAACAGGAAGTAGACTGGTTATGTCAGTCCTTTCCGGATCTGGCAACCGCTTATCAGCTGGCGCAGGAGTTTGGGAAAATTGTGAGAGAACGTCTGCCGGATCAATTCGCGGACTGGCTGGAAAAAGCCGCTACAAGCGGATTAACTGATTTTCGTAATTTCGCAACCAGTCTGGCAAAGGATCAAGATGCGGTGGTCGCCGGCCTGAGTGTCTCCTGGAGCAGTGGCCCCGTCGAAGGACATGTCAATCGATTGAAATTGATCAAGCGTGAAATGTTTGGCCGGGGCAAACTCGATTTACTCCAGAAACGGCTGTGCTACCGCACAGCCTAGAAGTAGGAGTCATCATTTACCTTTATTCCCGCTCGGCATTCATCAACAACTTTGCGGAAGAACCACTTATGGGTTAAGTTACACAAGTTTTGATTAGAAAACAAAATGCCCACCACCAGGTCGAGGGGGGCGACCTAATAGCGGGCAACACGAAGTATATCATATTGTATTTAGACTTGGAAATAATTATTTTCAATTTTGTAATGTGTTAAATAGCATCTGAAAATCATTTTGTCTTTCCTTGAACCCTCCTGTAATCGTCCCCATCGCCCGCTCCAGCATAGCGCAATACCTCTTCACATCCACCATTCTCGGATCTATCCCCAACTCCCAGGCACGGACTCTTTCTTTGCCTCGAATAAATACAAACCGCATGAATTGGCCGGGCGCAACGGTGATTCCCACGGATTGCAATTGCACAGCGGCTCGCGCCGCAGGGGAAGGGGAAGTATAAGCATCCACTGCCCTGCTCAAACTTTGCAACACCACCAATTCCTCCACAGGCACATGTCCATTGCGCAAATCCCGTTTGGCTTGTTCTGTGATCCTTTGTACTTCAGGGAGATAACCCCGCACTTCATCCAGTGACTGTGCCTTCGCCAGGCAGTTCAACACTTCCAATTGAATCTTCTTCACCCAAAAGGGAGTATCCCGCCTGCGCGCCTCGATCCCTCGATACTTCACCTGACCATTGTCCAGCACCCCGAAATAACGATTGGGGACAGCGATCCTTGCATCCCGCCGGGAGGGAGGAAAACACACCCAGCGATACATATCCTCCAGCATGATCGGAATCCCGGTTTGTTCTGTGACGGCTTTAAGGAGTGCATCGAATTCATGCTTCTCTTTCACTCCTTCCTTCTGCACGAATAAACTATCGACATACATATGTAAAATATTAAAGTTCAGATCCTCGGCCACTTCCTTTGCCTGCAGCATTAACTCGCGGCTGATGGCCGTCACTGCCTCATGCGATTCGATCCTCCCGAAGCGTGCGTTCTTGTAGCCCAGATAGCCAAAGCACACCACCAGCAGCCACTTCAAAGCCGCTGAGCGCTCTTTCATCACCTTGAACTGACAGTCTCTTTCATCTAAATTGGCGATCAGTTCCTTGAACTTCAACCTCTTTTCAAGCAACGGTCTCAGGGTCTGCGGGATCAAGCCTGGTTCTGCATTTTCCCGCCCCAATACCTCAGGCGAAATATTGTGACGCACCATGATGCCCGGATACATCGATGTGAAATCGATTTGCGCCACATCGCGATGTACCCCAATGATCGGCTGGTAGATCAAACCGCCCTTGTCGGCACGGATTAAACTCGCCAGGGTTTTATTCCCCTCCGCCTGCTGCTTGTGCAGCGGGATTATCACGCCCGTTCTCAAGGCGGTGGTCATTTGCATGGCGGTGATGCCGGCCCCCGGCGACTTGCGCGCCATCTCCTGCACGCCTACCCCTGTCACCCGCGCCTGCTCCAACACGCCTTCCAGCTCATATTCATTGAACAACATCGCGTTCCTGCGGTCGATGTGCCAGCGCCCAAACAGATGACTCTGCGCGCCGCGGTGGATGGTTTGCCCGTATGCGAAATAAGAGTTGGCCTTCCTGGTTTGTATCTCGCGCTCCCTGTCGCGATTGATATCCAGATCAAGCCCAGTCTCTTTGCACCACTCCATCAATTTGGGAAGCAGCCAGCCATCGCCATGTTCGGTCAGGATCAGATCGGGATCGAAGCGACGCAGGTCTGCCTGCAGGCTGATCAGGAAGGGACGCAGGGGTTCCATGTTGAGGAAGTACTCGCCTCGCTCTATCTTGACCTTCAGCCGGCTCGGTGAACGAAAGGCAGGATTCACGTTGGGAGTGATCTGCATCACGCGCAAGGGGATCGGCTCTGGAGACAACTGCCACGGGGAGTCTAAAGGCTGAATGGTTTGGACCCACTCACGGTTCAGCGTGAGGCGGCAGCGTCCGAGCAGATGCACATCGGTCTGCGCGATGAAGCGCAGTGTAATGGGGATATCGGCGTTGTAATAATCCAGGGAGGGAAATTGGGATTGTAGTTCGTGAATCAGATTGTGGTTATTTGTGAGCGTGACCTGCATGACATCGCGGTCACCAATGAAGAGATCGCGCTTGCGGGTGCGTGCAAGCTGGGCCTTGCCTTTGAGCAAGACCCATGCCGCGCGCAGCAGTTTGAAATCACCAGCAGCAAAAAAGGTGATCGGAAGCTGCATGCGCAATCGCAGCCGTTCACCCGAGTCTGCGATGAGCCACAACACGATACCGTCTTCGGGATGATCGTAAAGATCGAAGAGCCAGCCAGTGACCTCATCCATTTCTTACTTGTTCAAGCTCATGCCGCAAGGCAGCGATCTCTTTGGCTTGCTCGAGCATGACGGCTAAAAGAACGGTTTCAAAAGGCAGGAGCGAGTCGGTCTGGCTGATGGCTGTGATATGTTTGCGGGCCGAGGCAAAGATGCCATCGAAGATGTATTGGTCGCTGCGGCGCAAGGCGCGGCGGAAGGACGAGAGCACGGCTTCAGTTTCATTGAGATATTGGGTGATGGTGCTGAGGGTTCGCCCCATGCCTATGTGCCCTGAAAGAAAGAGAGCTGTTGTTCCTGCAGGACAGGCCCAGAATGCGGGAGAAAGACTTCATCCGCCCGCTCACAGATGCGCTTTAGCAGGAATTCCTTCTCCTCCAGAATGGTGGGTTCGAGGGTAATGGCCACGGGTGCCGAGATATGCAGGCGCTCAATTTGGGAGATGCAAATATCAAGCAGCCTGCTGGCTTCAGCAGGCCTGACTTGGTCGTCCTGAAATGTGGATAGTAAATTGAGAATGACGTGCGGCTGGCTGGATGCGGGTGCACTCTCCAATAGGTTCACGGTCTGGTAACAGGTGAAAGCGCGCCGCACGAAGATGCGTTTGGAGACGGCATCCACTTGCAGGCTTTGTCTGCGGATCAGTTGGGCGATGCGATAGGCAGGGAAGCTATTGCCACCATCCAGAACCGTGACGGACCCACGCAGGGCAAGTTCAGCGATCAGGTCGGGAATCAGGGATGCATGATTTGTATGCGGGAGGAGGGATACGATCAACGAGCCGGTTTTCAAGCAGGGCAGCAGGTTCATTCCAACAGCATACATTCCTCATTGGAAAACAAAAAGACCCCAGCAGGGTGCTTTTCGGGTGAAAAACGGGTGTACCAGATATGGTGTGAGGAAAGGACAGGGAACCACTGGCAAGTAGGTCAAATCGGCATTGCCATTGATAAGGATTTTGCGTATGATAAAAGTGTGAAAACAATGGTTCGAAAATTGATGGACTATCTTGACAGGGAGAAGGTCGATAAAAGGGAATGGGAGTTTTATGCACTGGTGATGGCTGCTGCTGGGTTGTTTGAGTTGTCCAACCAGGCTGGCCTTGGCGTCTGCACCTTCCTGCCAATTGGGTTTGTTTTTATGTTCATCAGTTTCAAATATATTTTCCAGAAGTAGTTATTTTTGCCAGGCACTGAAATCCCAATTCGAGAACATCACTCGCAATTCTGCCCGTTTGTGGAGGTTGAGTTTACGCATGACATTTTTGAGGCGGGACTTTACAGTGTCCAGGCCAATGTTGAGGCGGATGGCGATTTCGCGGTTGGCGAATCCCAAACAGGTCAGGGCGAGGACATCCTGTTCACCAAGGGTGAGGGAACGCCATGTTCTCCATAGATCTTCGGATTCGTAATACTGAGTGAGGCCGGCGGCCACCAAGTCTTGGATCAACTCGTCTTCAGGACGCCGCTCGTACTGTGCCAGGGTGGTCAGGGTAACTTGCATGCTTTCACTGACCTGATATTTGCGAGGGGCGGATATGGGACGCAAGCCTATCAGGGACAACAGTTTGCGCCAGATAGACATGCAGGAGATTGTAATAGAACAAGTGTTCTGGAGTCAATCCATCAATCTTTACTTTTGATGCGGCTTTCCGGGTGTAGACGATTTTTTAGGTGAAGCGGCAGATTTATAGTTGGATATCAAGCAGATTTGTCCCATGCCAATTGTCGTCTGGTGGCCGACCCCGCAATAAAAGGCAAATTCTGCAAGGGATTGAAATATTGTGCAGCGCCATCCAATTCCGTCTTGACTACCTCGCCCCCTACGGTATAAGAAGGACTTCAGAAGAGCTGGTTGGTTTAGCGAATAGAGACTCCGTCCGCTGGCGGCGGGGTTCATTCATTGATCTTAAATTGTTCGAATTCTTCCCTGGAGCAGGGTATCTCCAGCACAGCTTTACCACTACTATTCTTGATTTCAACAAGCTTAAGCAAAAAGCCCTCAGTATTGGTATGCCCAATTGAAAATCTTGGTTGCTTTACCGTGAGTATTTTTTCATCATTGATTGGGATCATTCCCAATCTTCCCAACACTTCAGCCCTTGAGAGTTCTGCACGTGCCAATTCGACTGGCAACGGATAGGTGCGACCACCATATTTCAAATTGATTTTGATACTTTCACCTTGTCGTTGTTTTTCCTGCTTCAATTCTATATTTGTCTTTATAGAGTAGATGGCTGCAAGCATCGCGCTTACTATGCCGATCGCGTCGGCAACGGAACTGATCCAGTCTGGCATATATACCTCCAAGAACTAATTGAAGCGCAATTTCCGATTGATCTTCATCAAAGGGGCGTATCCCCCAGTGTTTTTCCAATGGTAGACCTGAGCCTGATCTACAGTTCCCCATACAGTTCCAAGGCCAAATGCAAGGGCTAATGGCGTTGATAGAAAGATATGAATCCGCGCTGAGCCTACTTCACGCTTGATCTTATCAATAGCAACGCTAAATTCCTGAACCAGTTCTGTCCATTGGGCAGGTCTGCTTTCATTCAAGCCTTTGACTGGCTTGGATCCCCGTGGTTTTATCGCGGCGATCACGACAAGATTGGCGTCGATTTTTTTGCTTTCAAGGAAATTGGCAACATCTTGAACGGAGGGACGGGAAATCTCCACTACAATCGCGACATCTTTCTTTTGAAGCACTATATCCGTGGAGGGTTTCCTGATTTTTGTTTTTCCACTTTTCAGAACAGGTTTGACTTTTTTCTTGCCCACCGCATACGTAATCAACTGTTTGCCTTGTTGAATAATCTTGACGCCGGCGGCTCCAATTGTATAAATGGAAGTGCCCGTGTCAACAAGTGCTTTGAGTTGCGGATTAATGTTTTCAGCAGCTTCCATAAAAGTTTTAGCAAATAGCTCTATATCCATCTTATCTCCGTAACCGCTCGGGCGAAGATTTGATCCTTGATGCAGAATCAACTATCCGATTGGAAATAATACGTGTCTGTCCCATGCCAATAGTCGCATGGTGACCCACACCGCAATAAAATGCGAATTGCGCAAGGGATTGCATTACCACATCTGCTCCATCCCAGTAGGGCTGCCAAGCCTTATTTACTTTGGATTTAGGTAACAGGATAAAGCCAACCGTTCCAGTGAAACCCGTTG
>NZ_JBXMTI010000143.1:0-9708 GCF_057083605.1 Candidatus Villigracilis sp.
GATGGTACGCACTGCCCGGCGCTTTTCCAAAAGTAAATAACGTATCTGTTTTACCGTAAGGTCTTCCAGGCGTTTTCTTCTCATCCGTCTCCCTGGCATTTTTATTTCCATCCAGCTTGGAATAATGAGTGGAAGAATTATTTATCTGGTCAATATTTTGCGGGTTAAAATTTTTATGGCATATATCATGTATACGGGTATTTATACCCGTATACATGATATGTACCCCACTGGGCAGGTATTTGTCGAGTTGTGGTCGCTTAAAATGACGAATGCTATAGCCATCTCTTTTCCCGTGCAAAGTGTGCGGCCTCCATTCGGTTGCGTGCATTAAGTTTTTGAATTGCTGTGGAAATATGGTTGCGGATCGTTCCCTCGGAAAGATAAAATTGTGTGGCAATATCCGCAATACTGGCGCCATCCAGCGATGCCCTTAACACACCACGCTCACGCCCTGTGAGCGGATCGTCTCCCTCACTCAAGGCAGAAAGGGCCAGATTGGGATCGACGACTCGTTTGCCAGCCATCACACGACGAATCGTCCCTGCGCAATTGATCTGCCCGCGCATCTTTGCTCGAACGGAGTGGAAAGCTTCACTCCGCTGGCTTCAACATGACTTAATTCAGGAAAAGATAGACATGAAAACAATTAATCCCGCCATCAAATATGTTCTACCAGGGATCGCCATTTCAGCGGCGTTTACAGCCATCATAGCATTTACCACCTCAAGCCTGACAGGCTTTGAGATCATCGGCAGGACAGTGCCTTTTGCCTATGCCTGGCGGCTGACTGAGCCGACTGCCATCACCCGTCTGACAGCGTGGAGCGGCTACCTTCTCCACAACATCTTCGTGTGGATCATCATTTACTTTGCACAGCGCCAAAAGTCCAAGTATGGGAACCAATTTCAATGGTTCAACTGGAGCATGGTCGCGGTGAATATCCTATTCACGATTCTCCATATTCTCCAGACTCGATTCTTCTATGACGGCCTGGCGCAGGACGTGCCTGAGCTGAGCGCGCTTGGATCCGTGGCATTGATGCTGATCGTCATCCTGATCCTCGAGACGCCGCGCCGCGGTCTGATCTTTGGGAAGAAGGTCAAATTTCAACAGCGCTTCATGGAGATCGTCCGCCAGTATCACGGCTATCTGTTCTCATGGGCAGTCATCTACACGTTTTGGTATCACCCCACCGAAGGAACATGGGGACATCTGATGGGCTTCTTTTACATGTTCATGCTCTTCACACAAAGCACGCTTTTTTTCAACCGTGCCCACATCAATAAGTGGTGGACGTTCACGCTCGAGGTCTTCGTGCTCATCCACGGCGTGACGGTCGCCATCTTCCAGGGCAATGACATGTGGCCGATGTTCGCTTTTGGTTTCGGCGCGATGGTCGTGTTAACGCAGATGTACGGACTGGGCTTGAACACCTGGGCCAAACGCGGGCTTGCCGTGGCATTCATTGTCGCGGTGGTTGCCAGCTACGGGATCATGGGACGTTTCGGTCAACTCAATGAAGTCATCCGCATCCCGATGCTGGACTACATGGTTGTATTCCTGATCTATGGAATTTATCTCAGCCTCAACTGGCTCGTTGGGTTGTTCAATCGAACTGCAACTGCTGAAGCTGGCATGGATTAGGTCTGGGGTCTGCTCAGTCAGAAGGAAAACATGAAAAACAAAGTTATTGTCATTACAGGTTCGACACGCGGGTTTGGTTATGTCATCGCGGAAGCCATGCTCAAAGCAGGTGCGACAGTTGTTATCTGCGGGCGGTCTGAGGATGCGCTCAAATCTGCGATCAGATCACTCGAAAGCCTCGGCCCGCTCACAGGTCAGCTTTGCGACGTGCGCAAGGAGCAGCAGGTATACGCGCTGGCCCGTCAAACGGTCGAACAGTTCGGGCGTATTGACGTCTGGATCAACAATGCAGGCTATTCCGCATCTGCCGGAATGATCCTGGATACTCCGCCTGCGCAGGCGATAGATATGTTCCTTGCTAATGATATGGGCACACTGTATGGAGCACAGGCCGCTTTGCACTTCATGCTAGTGCGCAAAGAGGGAATGCTAGTCAATCTTTATGGAAATGGCTCGTTCCTGCGCCCCGCTTCTCCAACGGGACTCTACGGGGCCACCAAAGCATGGGTCACCTCTTTCACGCGCTCGCTGGCAAAGGAAATCAAAAGCAGTGGTGTGAAGATCGTGGCTTTTAGTCCCGGCATGATGCTAACGGACATGCTCACCGCGCCAACGGTCATCGGCGAACGCGGCCGCGAGATGATGAAGAACTACGCCTTTGTGCTGCGCTTCCTTGCCGCCTCACCTCAAATAGCTGCTAAGAAACTGGTGGCAGTGATTGAATCAAACCAAAAAGAGTTTATCGAATACCGTATGCTCAAGCCCTGGTCGCCTTACCTCGGACTTCTACGGGTGGCCTGGGAAAACCTGACCAAGACAGGCAAAACGCCTGAGTTCGAACTGCACTATCAAGAAGCCTACAAATCAAAATATATTGTAAAAGGAAAGAAATGACATTGTGCTGTGCCTGGTATTTGGTAACGACAGCCGGAGCACATCCACAGGCCTTTTGTGGGTCACCAAAATCGCCACAAGGGCAGGGGTACACACAATCGGACATATTTTGCGGGTTTGACGGGGGTGTCACCACACTTAAACGTGGTCAAGAGGCCCATTGTTGGGCCAATTGAAGGATAGCAGTCGAAGGTTTGCCGCGCTGTTTGGGCAGTTCCCAACGCAGAGGCGGAACTTTGAAATTTAACAATTCGGTCGGTGTCCATTGGTGATCGGCGAGTTTGGATGCAATGGAAGGAGTTCGTTGCACCCAGTGATAGCCAAAAGAACCGACGGACAGTTTCAAACGCAGACAATGATGGAAGTCACAGAAATTATAGAAGCAACCGACGATGTACATCCCTGCCGCCCAAGTCTCAGTTCGTTGTGCTAAAGTACGAGTGCGACGGGCCAGTGAATGGATGCGCTGACGAAAGGTGGCGTTGAGACGCTCGATAAATGCTGTGTTGATGACACTCTTCCCTTGCGTCGTTTGGATCAAACGTTCGACCATGTCTTGCGCTCCTTGCACAATCCGTCGCACTATATTCAACACACCTTCTACGCGCTGTTTGACAACTTGCACAATTGCGATGTCCGGCCAGGAAACCATCTTGCAGCGTCCTGTTGCTCCTTCAAGCCTCGGGAACTTGCTGCGAAACACATTCCGAAAAGCGCTAACATAGCTGGCTAACCCGTCCACCGCTAACAAAAGCGGACGGCATAAAGCCATCTTTCGCATCTTGTCGACCAAGGCTTGAATCAAATCCAGATCACGCTTGGGGCTAACCACCCCGCCCATCCACAAACGAGTAGGAACCCAGATCGCGAATGCCATCCCGATCGTGCCTTTCTGTACTTTCACTTTAATTTCATCAGCCTGCACTTGTTGTAAATCATGCTGGCTGTCTTCAACCAGATAGATGTTCATGGACTTGTTGGCAATGCTTGCCTGCGTGTGAGTGCCAATCACTCACCGTCCGCTCATCCAGTCCAAAGGCTTTGACAATCGCTTGGACAGGACATCCATACGCCAACAAGACGATTACCCACATCACCAATTGTGGGTCTGAGCGTAACCGATAGAAAATGGTGCCCGTCGATGTCGTAAAGGTCTGTCCACAAATTTCACAAATACATCTTTTATCTTTCTGACTGTGAACATGGATGTTTTCTCTTCCGACTTGTCCCCTTGCAGGACAGTCCATATTCGGGCAAAATAGTTCTCGTGGGTTCATTGGCTTTTCGCGTGATTTGGTAGTCGCACGAGCTTGCCAATGAACCCCATTTTCGGCAAGGTTTATGGCCCTCCACGCTTTAGTGTGGTGCTACCCCAATGTTCTGCTATTGGATTCTCTGGCTTGCAGGTTGTAGACCGTAGATTTATTTTTTCGCAGTGATATACTTGCGCCAATTACATATCAGTGAGGAGGATGGGAAGATGGCAAATGTCGCACCACATTCTATATCCACACGCCGCGAGCGTGTGGCCTGGTACTTGTACGATTTTGGGAACTCCGCATATGCTTCAGTGGTACTGCTCGCAGTTTATTCGGCATACTTTCAGAAGCAAGTAGTTGGGGGAGCGGAGGGTTCACGCCTGTGGGGGTTGACGATTTCGGTCGCGATGATCATTGTCGCGATTGCAGCACCGGTCATGGGGGCCATAGCCGATTACTCCGGCGCAAAGAAACGATTTCTTTTTTTCTTCACAACGCTTTCTGTACTGTTCACCGCTCTGCTTTTTTTCACACAAAAAGGAACAATCGCATTGGCGATCATATGCTTCCTTCTGGCTGAGATTGGCTATCGCGCCGCACAGGTTTTCTACGATGCGCTCCTGCCTGAGATTGCCGAGCCAAAGGAAATGGGACGTGTTGCTGGAACCGGTTGGGCAATTGGATCTGCAGGCGGCATTGTCATCCTGCTTCTTATCCTCCCGCCGATTTTGATTAGCAAAAGCAGCTTGTTGGTTGTACGCGGTTCGCTTGTCGCCACTGCGATTTTCTTCGCGCTGGCCGCCATACCGATCTTCCTGTGGCTTCGCGAGCGTGCACAGCCCCAAAAACTTCCGCCGGGCGAAAACTATCTCGGTATTGCATTCAAACAACTACGCGAGACGATCAAAGCGGCGCGCGGATTCAATGAATTTTTGAAATTCATGCTTGCTTATCTGATCTACAACGAAGGCGTGATCATTGCCCTCGATTTTGCGGCGATTCTTGGCGCAGTGTTATTTGGCCTGGAGCAGACTGGCTTGATCATTTTCTTCATCCTGGTGCAGGCCACGAATGTGCTCGGCGCGATTCTCTTCGGAAACTTGCAGGACCGCTTTGGTGGGAAACGCTCACTTACAATTTCGATCATGTTGATGGTGGCCTGTATTCTCGCATTGTACTTCGCGCAAAACCAGACTCACTTCTTTATTATTGGCGCCTTCGTGGGTGTTGCGATGGCTGGCGTTCAATCGGTCAGCCGCGCGATGGTTGCCACCTTCAGCCCGCCCGGCAAGAGTGGAGAATTCTTCGGTTTCTTCGCCTTGACTGGACGCACTTCCTCGTTCATTGGCCCCGCCGTGTTCGGGTTTCTCGCGGCAGAATTGACCTTGTGGTATCAGTCCAAGGGACAGGCTGTTGAACTTGCGGAGCAATCGGGGCATCGTTTGGCGATTCTCTCGATTGCCGCATTCCTGATCGTTGGCTGGGCACTGATGTCTCTGGTCGATGAGAAAAAGGCGCGGGAAGCGGCAACCATGAACACACCTGCAAACGCAGGCCAATAATCGATTACAACACCGTCCCGTAGGTTTTCGACAGCGCCGCGGAGCGGTGTGTGTATGGTGAGTAGATAAACAAGATGACTGTCAGAACAGCGATCATCACCGGCGCTGCCAGCGGGATCGGCAAACATTGGGCAAATACCCTGCTGAAACAGGGTGACGAATACTGCCTTGTGCTTGCCGACGTAAACGAGAGAGGACTGCATGAAGCGTTTACGCCTAATGAGTCTGTACGCCTGCATGCACTGGATATTCGCTCGGTGGAACAATGGCAGACTGTCATTCATGACGCGCTTAAACATTTTGGCCGAATTGACTATTTGTTCAATATCGCTGGAATTAGCCGCCAGTCTTTTTTTCTGACACAGCCCATTGAAAACATTGATTTGGTAATCGATATCAACTTGAAAGGCCCGTTACTTGGCATGAAGCTTGTTGGCGATGTGATGCTGAAACAGAAATCTGGTCACATCATCAATGTCGGCTCACTTGCAGGTCTTTCGCCCACGCCGGGGAATGGACTCTATTCAGCGGCGAAGGCCGGACTGCGAAATGCCTCCATCGCCACCGCAATCGAATGGCGGAACGAGGAAGTGGCGGTCACTGTGATCGCTCCAGACTTGGTTGATACTCCCGTCATGCAGAAACATTTGGAGAATGGACACGACGAAGTTGCACTTACATATACAGGCGTCACGCTGACCGTCCATGATTTGGAGAAAGCCTTTTGGAAAGCCATGCGTGATAAGCCGCTCGAGATCAATCTGCCGCGCTGGCGTGGCTGGCTGACCAAATTGAATCATCTTAATCCGTCGATCATGTTCTGGTTGTATGAACCAATGAAGAGACGCGGTATGAAACGCCTTGAGAAAATCCGCAGACAGAGATCGGGGCAGGGAAATGGATCAGACTCGCTATCGTAAAGTGTTCATCACGGGGGCGCTCGGCTTTGTAGGGCGCGCTATTTCAGTGCGTTATCGCGAATTGGGCGCAGAGACCTGCGGCCTGGATGTGCATGCCGATGCTTCTACAAATGTTGTCGCGGGCGATGTCTCCCAACCCGAAGAATGGCAGGATCATTTAAGTGGATGCGACCTTGTCATCCACACTGCCGCCATCGTGACCAACAACGTCTCGCGCGAAGAAGCATGGCGAGTCAATGTGCTTGGCACACGCCGCGTTTTGGATGCGGCGATCAAAGTAGGTGTAAAACGTTTCATGCATATTTCTTCGCTGGCCGCAATGCGTTTCATCTTGGATAATCAAGCCGATGAATCCGCACCGGTGATGCCCACCGGTAATCCTTACGTTGACACGAAAATTGCAAGCGAACAGGTAGTGCTCGCTGCACACGCGGCTGGTGAAATGGTCTGCACGATCATCCGCCCCGCGGATATTTACGGCCCCGGCTCCCGCCCGTGGACTCTCATCCCTGTGCAGATGATTCAAAAGGGATTGTTCCTTTTGCCTGCTCACGGTCAGGGAGTTTTTCGCGCGATCTACATTGACGATCTTGTGAACGGTGTGATGCTCGCGGCGGAGAAGGATGCAGGCCGCGGGCAAATATTTATTCTCGGCGGCGAGAGCGCGACCACCTGTGAAAAATTCTTTGGGTATTATTGTCGTATGTTGGGAAAAAATGGTCCGCGCACGATGAGCACGTCAATGGCGATTGCGATTGCAGAAATTGGACGCGTGATCTTCACCTTGCTTGGCAGGCAAACCGAGTTGGGGCGCGGCGCAATGGAAATGCTTTCTAAGAAGAACACGGTATCGAATAAAAAGGCGCATGACTTGTTGGGCTGGTATCCGCAGGTGGATTTGGATGAAGGAATGCGCCGCACGGAAGTTTGGTTGAGGGAGCAAAAAATCATTGCATGAAATTCATTAAACACAAAGGACGCCAAGTACACGAAGGTGTTAAAAGCCTTTCCTTTGTGGTCTTTGTGACCTTCGTGTTTAAATCTTTTCGAGGAGGAACTCATGACTGAAATAACTGTTGGTGAATTGCTGGCGAAATGTTTGCAGGCCGAAGGGATCGAAATGATGTTCGGGATTATTGATGGGGCGCATATTCCGTTTACATCGCAGGCGCCGCGCTATGGTATACGGCATATCAACTGCCGCCATGAAGAAGGCGCTGTCCATCTGGCGGAGGGCTATTCACGCACGAACGGCAAGCCAAGTGTTGTGATTGCAAGCCCGGGGCCGGGTGGGGCGAATATGCTGGCGGGGATTACCAGCGCATATGCAGAAGGGCATCCGATCATCGCAATCGCATGCACACGTCGCCGATTGACTACCGATCCTGAGCGGGGCGGTGCATGGCAGGCGACCAATCTCGTGGATATGGCAAAGCCGATCACGAAATACAGCGCACTAGTCCGTCAGCCAGAGCGACTGCCCGAGATGATGCGAGCAGCTTTCCGCGCAGCATTGACCGGGCGTCCTGGCCCCGTGTTCATCGCCATTCCAGATGAGATGTTGGGAATGAAAATCGATGAGGAGAAAGTTCCTGTATATCCATCTTCGCAATATCGAATGACAAGCATGGGTGCAGGCGATGCGGCATGGATCGAGCAGGCCGCGGAATTGCTTGCAAATGCCCAGCGTCCTTTCCTGCACGCAGGGAAAGGCGTGCTGTGGGCGGATGCTTCAAAGGAATTTATCGAGTTGGGTGATTATCTCGCGGCAGGCATGAGCACGAGTATGGGCGCGCGCGGCGCAGTGCCCGAAGATCATCCGCGTTATTTCTTCGTGTTCGATATGCAGGCATCTTCGCTTGCCAAGAATGAAGCGGATGTGGTTCTGGTGGTTGGTTCGCGCCTTGGTGAGTATGACGGTTGGGGAATGCCTCCAGCCTGGGGTGATCCGTCGAAGCAGAAAACAATTCAGATCGATGTCGATGCGAATTCCATTGGGTTAAATCGGCCCGTTGATGTGGGAATCGTGGCAGATGCGAAATCCGCATTGAAGGCGATATTATCCAAGGTAAAAGAAAAGACACAAGCTCGAACCGAAATGCCTGACCTGCCGCGCTATCGTGAGTTGACCCAGCAAACCCAGATGCAGGGATTTCAATTTCTCATGGCAGAGCCAACGCAGGGACTCAACCCCGGGCAAATGGTTTTCAACGCACGCAGTTTCTTCCCGCGCGATGCGGTGACGGTGCTGGACGGCGGCAACACAACCTTGTGGGGCGTTGCCTTCAATCAAATCTATGAGCCGCGAAGTTTTCTTTATTCGGTGAAGATGGGTTATCTGGGAACGGGCGTGCCGTTTGCGATTGGCGCGAAACTTGCCGCACCCGAGCGGCAGGTCTACTGTATCACAGGGGATGGCGCGGTGGGTTTCAACATTATGGAAATGGAAACCGCCTTGCGCGAAAATGCCCAGATCATTGTCCTCGTGGCCGTTGATGACGGCTGGGGCATGGAACGCAGCGCGCATAACTTTGGCGGCGTCCCTGCCGAGCAGCAGCAAGGCGTAAATATTTCAGGAGAGATGCGCTATGACTTGATCGCGCAGGGGATGGGATGCTACGGCGAAAAAGTGGACTCTGTGGGCGAACTGCCCGCCGCACTCCAACGGGCAGTTGATTCTGGCAAACCAGCTCTGTTGCATGTGACGGTTGATTCTGTTCTTAACACCGACCCGCCTGGTTATAAACAATTCCGCTACGTAAGAACGCTGTAGCAAATATAAAAACGGGCTCGTTGACATCACTTCCGAGACCGTTTTTCATATCAGTTATTCACATCCCAGGCGTCGCATAGCGATGCTGGAGTTTTTGTAAAAAATTCGATTGATTGCAACTGAGGCAGAGTGGCTATATGGATGGGTTAACAAAATCCATCACATGAGCAGAATAGTTTGGAAATCGTTGTTTATAAAGTTGTCTTCGATTGAAACAGTAAACAAACAAGCGCACTACACATTCCAAAGCGTACGGGTTCTGCCTCTTTCACGCTTCGGGAACGGGTGCAACAGGCAATGTTTCTGCGTGGGCAGTGACCCAAAGCGACACTGTTCGATGGCTAACTTTCAGATGGCGAGCAATGCGACGAAAATTATATTAGACGCTGAGAAACTTCTTCGGCCCTTGGATGGATGAGTCTGCCCCGATTAGCCAGAACTTATACCCGTATACATGATATGTACCCCGCTGGGCAGATCCGACTGCGGTTGTGAGGGTGTACTACATAAAGTCTACTCAATGGGGACTAGTGGTGTGTTTGAAAAGTAATTCAACATAGTCGTGACAGCTTGACAACCTTATACTTCTCATACAGTTTCTTTTGCGGAGTTGAGTATGAGAAGACGGAAACCAAAAACCATACGGCTGAGCC
>NZ_JBXMTI010000144.1:0-9554 GCF_057083605.1 Candidatus Villigracilis sp.
CGGTAATTGCCGCATTGGGGAGGCCTGGGGAAAGTAATTGGAAATCTGAAACACCCACATCGAAAACAGCCTCAGAGAACTTGACTATGAAACTGATATTCGTCGTGAGATTGGGTCTGGCTTTGGGAGCGGTGACTTCAGAAACCACGGGATACATCCACTCAAGTTCAAAAGCTCCAATATCACAGTGACTCCCCTGTGGACGCATCACCCCGCGTTGGTCGGTGCTTTCACAGGTGCCGTCATCGCCTGCATCTATTGCCGCTGAATTAGAATAAAGGGGGAAATATGCTGGCAACCCTGTTATTCCACCAAGAAATGGGTCAGAGCCAATAATATTAGCGTTGACTCCATTAATCAAGCCGCAATTGTAAATGGTGCTCTCGATCAAGTTATTATTTCCAATAATGCTGCTATTTTGGTTAGCCAAAATACAATCTTTGCCGACTCCGCTCTTGGCGATAATGGTGTTGTAAAGCCATAATGCGCCATCATTCCATATACCACCGCCAGTATTATCTGAGAAGGTGCTGTTAGTAATTGTTCTAAAATATAGATAATTTGGAAATCCGCTATTGAAAATGCCACCACCGGAATTAGCGTGATTGGTAGAGAATGTGCTGTTAGCGATAGTCATCTCACCAAGGTTTTGAATGGCGCCGCCCCCACCAGCTGTTGAATTATCTAAGAATGTGCTATTCAAGACTGTGAGTGAGCCACTGGAGTTATTGTAAATTCCTCCTCCGCCAAGTGAGCTCCCATTGTTGGAAAATGTACTATTCAGAATGCCCAAGTCTCCGTTGTTGTATACGCCTCCACCATAATTGGCTGAAATAAAACCTTGATCAATTGTAATGCTGTCTAATGTGAGTGGAACATCATTATTGACAAAAAACACCCTGTGAGAATTGTTCCCATTTACTGTAATATCTGTACCCCCATCAATCGCCAGCCCATCGACGTCGGTGATATTAGGTAGCGCTGCAGTAAGTATAATCGTAGCAGTATCAAGAGTATCATCAAAAGCAATAACATCTGCGCCGTTGTGTGCATTCGCAGCGTCGATTGCTTCACGTAATGTGCAATTGGATATGCCTGAAACGAATATATCGCATGAACCATCATCTGTGTCTGCACCAACATTTACATTGAATGTAGTGCCAGTATTGTCAACATCATAAACTTCGCCGCTTGTGAAATTTCCATTTTCTGTATCAGCTCCACCAAGAGGATTGAGTGCTACATCCAGGATTGTATCGTTGTCGATTACATCCAAACGAATGGTGCCGCTTCCAGTCCCAGTGCTGACTGTTACAGTATAGACATCACCCATGCCACTGATGCCGCTCACGGTGGCACCGGAGATGCCAGTTGTCACCAAACTGAAATCATTCATATCCACATCGGTGACGGATTCGGAAAATGTGACGGTGAAATCTATGCTGGCGGCGTTTGTAGGGCTTGGGTCAACACGAATGATTGTTGCAACGGTTGGGGCCACGTTATCGCTTGATCCTTCTTTATCGAGTTTTGCTACGAAAACATCAGCGCTGCTCATACTAACAAGATTAAAGGTGCCTGCACTAGGATCAAAATCGGCGGTATCTTCAAAGTATCCTGTCGTATGGATGTAGTTGCCCGAGTCTATAGCCAGTCCCCGACCACTGTCAAAACCTGTTCCTCCCATATCCTTCGCCCAGGCGAAGTTACCACTGCTATCCAACTTGGAAACAAAGATATCTTTGCCTCCCGCGTTGGCAAGGTTGGCTACGCTTGGCCCCGGGTCAAAGTCGACGTTTTCAAATGAGAAATACCCGGTCGTATAAACGTTGCCATTTGAGTCAGCTTCAATGTCATAGCCTTCATCATAGTTTGTTCCTCCTATACCCTTTGCCCAGAGGAAGTTGCCACTGCTATCCAGATTGGAGATAAAGATATCGTAAATGCCTACAGGGGTAAGGTTAGCCGTGCCTGCGCCGGGGTCAAAGTCAACGGTACTATTATAGAAAAATCCGGTTGTAAGAACATTCCCGCTTGGGCCCACAGCGATGCTGTTGGCCTGCTCGCTACTTGTTCCGCTCAATCTTTTTGCCCAGAGGAAGTTGCCGCTACTATCCAATTTGGAGACAAAGATGTCGTCGCCCCCAGCACTCACCAGGTTTACCGTAGCTGCGCCAGGATCAAAGTCGGCGGTGAGTTGAAATTTTCCAGTAGTATAAACGTTGTTGCTGGAGTCAATGTCAATGCCTTGGCTAATGTCATTGCCGGTTCCCCCCATTTGTTTTGCCCAAGCGAAGTTACCGTCGGTGTCTAATTTGGAAACAAAGATATCGTTGTTCCCTGCACTGGTCAGGTTGGATGTACCGACACCCGGGTCGAAGTCTGCGGTACCAATAAAGTATCCAGTGGTATAAACGTTTCCGCTAGAGTCTATGGTAAGGCCGTTTCCCTCATCATAGTTTGCTCCCCCCATGCTCTTGGCCCAGACAAAGTTGCCGCTACTATCCAACTTCGAGATGAAGATGTCTCTGAATCCAGCACTGGTCAAGTTTGAAGTGCCTGCTCCTGGATCAAAATCTACTGTATCTTCAAAGTATCCCGTTGTATAGACGTTTCCGTTTGTGTCTACAGCAATACTTCTACTTGGATCGTAACCTATCCCACCTATGCATTTTGCCCAAACATAGTTGCCGCTATTGTCCAACTTCGAAACGAAGAAATCCTGATTGCCAGCGCTTGTTAGATTAAAGGTGCTTGGACCGGGATCAAAATCGGCGGTTTCCAGAAAGGTCCCGGTCGCATAAACATTTCCGCTTGCGTCGACGGCGATGGCAATACCTCCATCAGAGCCCGTCCCACCCATTCCTTTTGCCCAAAGTAGATCACCGCTTGCAGAAAGGGGACTGGATAGAGATTTAGCCTGTGCCGACGAAATTAGCATTATGTTGCTTAACATGATTGCAAGTATTAGGGAGATCAATTTTCGAAGTTTCATCTTTTTATTCCTCCTGCGTTTGTGATGTATTGTCCAGTAGTCAATTGTGAAAATTCCACCTTGCATATTTGTTATTGTACCTTTTTGCGCTAAGCAGTCAAGGATGAATGTTTAAAAATGATAGTGTTGGCTTGATAAAATATTCCATAAATCTTCCGAATATACTAGAAAAATATCATAAATATTGACAAATCCCGCCGACCCTGCTATAATGCTGTCGCATAGCAAAGAGCTACAAATAGGGTTAAAAATCGCCAGGAATGGCTTACATCGTACCGCTCAAGCGGTAATTTCTGAGGAGTTATATAGAGAATGTCGCAACTTGAGATCAAAAATCTGCACGTTAGTATTGAAGACAAAGAAATTCTGAAGGGGCTTTCGCTCACAATCAAACAGGGTGAAATCCACGCAATTATGGGGCCGAACGGAACAGGCAAGTCTACATTGGCATATACATTGATGGGTCACCCAAGCTACACTGTCACAGAGGGTGAGATTATTTTCAAAGGAAAGAATGTTCTTGAGTTGGAGCCTGACGAACGCTCTCGCGCTGGCATTTTCCTTGCTTTCCAATATCCTGTTGCCATCCCCGGTGTAACCGTGGCCAACTTCCTGCGCACAGCCATCAATGCCCGTCGCCGCGCAGAAAACGCTGAAGACAAGGGCATGCCCATCCCTGAGTTCCGCAAGATGCTCAAGGAAAAAATGGACATGCTCAAGATGGACCATACTTTTGCAGGCCGATATCTTAATGAAGGCTTCTCCGGCGGTGAGAAGAAACGCGCCGAGATATTGCAGATGGCAACCCTCAAGCCTGAAATCGCTATTTTGGATGAAACAGATTCCGGCTTGGATATTGATGCGCTGCGCATCGTTGCAGAAGGTGTCAACGCTCTTTCTGGACCTGAACTTGGTGTGCTCGTCATCACACATTATCAACGCCTTTTGAATTACATCAAACCGCACTTCGTCCACATCATGCTGGATGGCCGTATCGTTGAAAGCGGCGGCCCCGATCTGGCCCTACACCTCGAAGACCAGGGTTACGATTGGGTACGCGAGAAGTATGATGTACTGCCCGAAGGCGAAGAGGTTCCCTAAACATCAACACAAGGTGCACACATGGCTACAAATTAATGTTTAATGCGCTTTGTGATCTGAAACCGGAGATTTACTATGTCTGAAGATGAAAAAATCCTGGATAATATTGGTGAATATAAATACGGTTTTCATGACCGCGATGACAATTACGTGTTCAAATCCGAACGCGGACTGAGCCGCGAAGTTGTTGAAAATATTTCACGCATGAAGAACGAGCCGCAATGGATGCTTGAATTCCGCCTTAAGGCTTTTGAGCACTACATGGCACGTCCCATGCCGAATTGGGGACCGTCTCTTGATGAGATCGACTTTGATAATATCTTCTACTACGTCAAGCCGACCGAAAAAAGCGAAAAGAATTGGGATGATGTCCCCAATGATATTAAAAACACCTTTGACAAATTGGGCATTCCCGAAGCCGAACAAAAGTTTTTGGCAGGTGTAGGCGCGCAATATGAATCTGAAATGGTCTATCACTCCATTTTGGAACACCTTGAAAAACAAGGCGTCATTTTCCTTTCCATTGAAGATGGCTTGAAACAATACCCCGATCTGTTCCGTGAATATTTCGGGACAGTCATCCCGATTGAAGATAACAAGTTTGCCGCATTGAACAGCGCGGTCTGGTCTGGCGGTTCATTTGTTTACGTTCCCAAAGGCGTAAAAGTGGACCTGCCCCTGCAGGCTTATTTTCGCTTGAATACCGCCAACGTTGGCCAGTTCGAGCGCACGCTCATTATTGTAGATGAAGGCGCGTCTGTGCACTATGTTGAGGGTTGTACGGCTCCGCAATACACCACCAACTCCTTCCATAGCGGTGTGATCGAAATCATCGTCAAGAAAGACGCACGTTCACGTTATTCCACCATTCAAAATTGGTCGACCAACGTTTTTAATCTTGTAACCCAGCGTGCAAAAGTCTTTGCCAATGCCTCGCACGAATGGGTTGATGCGAACCTTGGGTCAAAACTTACAATGAAATATCCATCCTGTTATTTGATGGAACCAGGCGCTCGCGGCGAAATGCTTTCCATGGCATTTGCGGGCCCAGGTCAAACCCAGGATGCTGGCTCGAAGATGATGCACTTTGCGCCCAATACCACCAGCAAGATCACTTCCAAATCCATTAGCAAGGGTGGCGGCCGAGCTTCTTATCGCGGCATGGTCAAGGTGTATAAAGGCTCAAAAGGTGTCAAATCCAATGTGGTTTGCGACGCGCTTTTGCTCGATCCCAAATCCCGCTCAGATACATATCCAACCATCGAGATCGATGAAGATGATGTGACCATCGGCCACGAAGCCTCGGTCAGCAAAGTGGGTGAGGAGCAACTCTTCTACTTAATGTCACGCGGCCTCAGCGAAGAAGAAGCTACGACGATGGTCGTCTCTGGCTTCATCGAGCCGCTCGTCAAAGAATTGCCGATGGAATACGCAGTTGAAATGAACCGTTTGATCCAACTTCAAATGGAAGGATCGATTGGCTAATATGCAAGAGAAACCAAAAGTTACTGTATCAAGAGGACGAAGGGCCGACTCTGCCGCAAAGGAATTTACCTTCACTCAGGCAGACATTCCCGCATCTAGCAACAGTCTCGCTTCTTTCCGCGCCTCAGCCTGGGACTCTTTCAAAAAGATTTCCCTACCCGTTAACACAGACGAGGCCTGGCGACGCACTGACTTACGCTTACTACCTGCGCCCGATTTCAAACTTCCCAAAGAAGGCGCGTTTGAAGATCTACCCAGTGTCCCTGAATATTTACTAAAGCCATTAACAGGCGAACAGCATGGCGGGCAGATCACCTTGCTGCCCGGTGGATCACAAATCCAATTGGATGAGTCGCTTGCCAAACAAGGTGTAGTATTTACCGATTTCCGCACCGCCGAAAAGAATCACGCTGACCTACTCGCGAAGCTGATCGGTCAGATCGTGAAGCCCGGAGATGGCAAGTTTGCCGCCTTGGCTTCAGCGTTAGCGCAAAATGGTGTGTTGCTTTACGTTCCCAAGAACGTGCAAGTTGAATACCCACTTCATTCCGTGTTTTGGGGACCCGGCGGGGAGCTTGCTCATTTTTCACATCTCATCGTCTTTGTGGATGACGGTGCATCTGTAACCTATGTTCACGAAGCCGCGTCACCGGATGAGACCGGACATGCCATGCACGCAGGTGTGGTTGAACTTCATGTTGGCGAGAATGCAAATCTGCGCTTTGTGGAATTGCAATCCTGGGGACGCCACGTATGGAATTTCTCGCATGAGCGTGCACGTGTGGAACGTGGTGGCAACCTGGATTGGATCTTTGGCGCTGTCGGTTCACGCGTCACCAAGAATTTCTCAGACCTTGACCTCGCTGGTGAAGGCGCACAAGGACGCATGTCTGGATTTTATTTCACAGATGGAACACAACATCTTGACCATGATACCCAGCAGAATCACCTTGCTCCACACACCACCAGTGATTTGTTATTCAAAGGTGCGCTAAAAGGCAAGAGCCGTTCCGTATGGCAGGGCATGATCTATGTGGCGCCCGGTGCGCAAAAGACGGATGGTTACCAGGCCAACCGAAACCTCGTCCTGGATAATCATGCACGCGCAGATTCGATCCCAGGCTTGGAAATTCTGGCTGATGATGTGCGTTGTACCCACGGTGCGACGGTTGGTAAACTGGAACAGGAACCGCTCTTTTATCTTAAGAGCCGCGGCATTCCTCAGCGAGAAGCGGAGCAATTGGTTGTTGAGGGCTTCTTTGACCCGATCATGCAGCGCATCCCATTTGAAGGCGTGCGCGAAAGATTCCAGCAGGCAATTCAGGATAAATTGTCAGGTTAGATCAGTTTATTCTCATTCAGGGATCAAACCCGAATGAAAATTTAGTTAGAAGAATTAGAAGTTGCAAGACCCATCTCGTTGGGCGGGAACAGATAACAGTTAAATAAGAGACCGAGGGCGTCTCTAATTAGAAGATAGGATGTGAGTTATGGCAGTGAAATCAAAAGCGAAACCTAAATCCAAGTCAAAGGCGAAGGTGAGGGCAAAAGCAGTGGTCAAATCGAAGGTGGCGGTAAAGAAGGCAAAGTTTGCCAGTAAGTTAACCCACAAACCAAAAGCAAAGGCAAAGGTTTTGAAAAAAATGACAGCAAAGACCAGCGTTACAGCCAAGTCTGAAAATATTTTGAAAGCCAAAGCAAGAGCCCAGGCCATGGCGGAAGCAATGCCCGAAAAAACTCTGGCAAAATCGGTTGCAGTTGTGAAGCCCATCACTCCGGTGGTGAAACGAGTGTTGACACCTTTGGTTGAACGCCGCAAGCCGATCAAGCGTTCTTTGCGCGTGAATCAATATGCCTTCATGAAAGCACCCGGACTTGAACACGCCTTTGAAGTTGGCGACACAGTAGAAGTATATTGCGATCATGAAAAAAGCCGCGAACGAATACGTGGATGGATAAAAGGCATTGTGGTGCAGGTGGATAACAAAATGGTAGCGGTACAGTTCCGCTCGAATGTTTATCTCACCGATGGCTGGATGGTTCCTGATCGCATCCTTTGGTATCCGGTGAACTCAGAACATATTCGACCCGTCCCCGGAAAGAAGCCAGTGGCAAAACGAGATTTAATTCCTGATTATTAAGATACGTAAACAAGCAGACAGGCAAGCACGTATTTACTTGTCTACTTGTTTACCTGCCTACCTTTCTCATGACTCTTAACATAGAACAAATCCGCAAAGATTTTCCAATTCTCGAACGTGAAACACGCAATGGCGTGCGCGTGATCTATTTGGATTCAACTGCAACTTCACAGAAGCCTGTGCAAGTGATCGAGGCGATGAATAATTATTATCGCCGCTCGAATGCGAATATCCATCGCGGTGTGCATACTCTGGCCGAAGAGGCCACTTCCATGTATGAAACTGCGCGCGTGAAGATCGCCAGGTTTATCAATGCTGCAACTGCGCATGAAATTATTTACACGCGCAATACAACCGAGTCGATCAATCTGGTTGCTTATAGTTGGGCGCGCGCAAATTTGAAAGCGGGTGACCTTGTCATTTTGACTGAGATGGAGCATCACAGCAATCTTGTCCCCTGGCATATGCTGCAAATGGAACGAGGCATCGAGCTTGAATTCATCCCGGTGACGGAAGATGGCCTGCTCGATCTTGATGCTTACAAATCGCTTCTTGACCGCCGCCCGAAGCTGGTCTCGTTTACGCACATGTCCAACGTTTTGGGCACGATCAACCCGGCTGCCGAGATCATCCGTTTGGGACATGAAGCAGGCGCAATTGTGCTGGTGGATGGCGCGCAATCCGTTCCACATCTGAAAGTGGATGTGCGGGCGCTTGATGCAGACTTCTACGCTTTTTCCGCTCATAAAATGTGCGGGCCAACAGGGATCGGCGTGTTATATGGAAAGACATCCCTGCTCGAGGCCATGCCTCCATTCTTAGGCGGCGGCGATATGATCAAGGAAGTGAAACTGCGCTCGTTCCGCGCCAATACTCTTCCGCATAAATTTGAGGCGGGCACGCCGGCCATTGCAGAAGCTGTCGGCTTTGGTGCGGCTGTAGATTACCTCTCAGGTATCGGCATGGAAAAGATCGCAGCGCACGAGCATGAGATCACCGAATATGCGCTGGATCGTCTCGAAGAAATCCCTGGCGTGAAGTTATTCGGCCCCTCGGCTGATAAAAAAGGTGGGGTGGCTGCATTCACTCTCGCGGGTGTGCATCCGCACGATGTGGCGCAGATATTGGATCAGGATGGGATTGCGGTAAGAGCAGGCCATCATTGCGCTCAGCCTTTGCATGAAAAATTTGGAATTCCTGCAACGAGCCGCGCTTCGTTCTATCTATATAATACGAAGGATGAAGTGGATATGCTTGTGAACGGAATTTATAAAGTAAAGGAAATGTTTGGATAACTTGGTTTGGTAGTTTAACGGTTTGATAGTTTTGTAGTCAGCCGTTCCCAACTACCTGACTAATCAATTGCCCAGCTAACAAACTACTATGGACGATCTCTATCGCGAAATTATCATCGAGCACTACAAAAACCCATCCTATCGTGGAAAGCTTGACCCGCACGATATTTCCTTTGCCGACAATAACCCGTTATGCGGCGACCATATTCAAATCGACTTGCGCGTGGACGATAAAGGAATTGTGACTGAAGCTCGGTTTGACGGTCACGGATGTGCCATCTCACAAGCCTCTGCCGATTTATTGATGGAGTCAATTATTGGCAAACCGGTTGAAGAGGTAAAAAAATTAAACAAGGATTTTGTCCTTGAAATGCTCGGCATCGACCTGGGTCCTGTGCGTTTGAAATGTGCCTTGCTCTCGCTCAAAGTATTGAAGGCAGGCGTATACGGGCTGGGTGAAGCGAGCGATACACTAGTGGAATAAAAATCTAGATGGGTAATTAGAAAAGTAAATATGTTCAATTACACAACATTTGA
>NZ_JBXMTI010000145.1:0-2709 GCF_057083605.1 Candidatus Villigracilis sp.
CAAGCCAACAATTAGCCAGACTCTGCCTCTGGAGTTGGACAACTTGCTATCCGGTGCGGGAGCCAGCTCCCGCACTCCAGAAAACCCATACAATGCCAGCGCGCTAAATGTCAGCAAATACGGCTCACGCATCGCCGCCGAACCGAGCAAGATGCTTTCAGGATACAACGCAAAGATCCACGCAGTGACCCATGCCACTTTTTGTCCAAACGTCTGATTGACCGCCTTCCACAAAAACGGAATCCCAAATGCCGCCACGATGGCAGACATCAGCATCAGCAGTAACGGACGGTGCGCGTCGGGTGAGAGATAGCGATAGATCCATGCGCTGAACGCCAGTAATCCACCATACTGGTCATAAGCGAAGCGATCTGTGAACGCATTGAGAACTGGCGCATCGGAAGTTGCCAGTTCCCACGCTTCATCGTCCCGGCGGTGTGCATCGGTGAAGACGAAGCCTGCCTGGTCATCCTCATCCTCATGACCATAAATGGGCAGGAAAACGTTCAACGAGACCCCAACAAGCAAACGCACGGCAAAGGTGAGGGCGAGGATATACGCCAGCGTCTTTCCAGCATTGGCCCAGCGCAGAGAAATGGTAAAGAGTGTAAAGGAAAGGAGAAAGAGGAAAGAGAAAGAGGCGAAGCCAATTCCCCAATTCCCCGGCCCCAGAGACGACAAGCCCGCGCCCAGCGCGAGGGCGAGTGGGAGCATCCAGAGAAAGTCAGTTTTCTTGAGAGTCATGTGCGGGAGATTCTACACTACTTGCCAACCACCATGTTTCGTTTCTTCGGGAAGGATATAATTCTGCCTATCAGAGCCAAAGGATGTGGGCAACCCTTAGATCAGCGAGGAGAAAGCCATGATAAAAGTAGCAGTTTCGGGTGCGACGGGCCGTTTGGGGAGTGTCATTGCAAGAGCCATTGCAAGCGCGGACGATATGCAGTTGAGCGGAGCGTATGCTCCATCCCACGCAGGCGAGGTGGTGGCAGGGGTCGAGGTCGAAGATTCCATCAAAAATATCAATGCTCAGATCGTTGTGGAGTGTACCCATCCCAATGTGGTGATGGGGAATCTAAAGCAGTGGCACGCCAAAGGTGTCAGCGTGGTGGTGGGCACCTCCGGCTTTACGAAGGAGCGGATTCAGGAGGTGAGGTCCTTTTGGGGTGAAAACGATCCGGGCTGTCTGATCGTCCCCAACTTCTCGATCGGCGCGGCGCTCATGATGCGCTTTGCTGAAATCGCCTCCGCTTATTTTGAATCCGCCGAGATCATCGAACGTCACGAAAACACCAAACCGGATGCGCCTTCCGGGACCGCACTGGCAACCGCCATGCGCATGCAGAAGTATCGCAAAGAAGTGGATGAGCTAAAGAACGATGAGATCATAAAAGGCGCACGCGGCGGATTGGCATCCGGGATTCGGGTCCACTCTCTGCGGATGAAGGGGTTGTTATCAGATCAGGAGGTCGCGTTCAGCAATGTGGGCGAGACTTTTTCCATCCAACATCGCAGTACGTCTTATGACTCCTTTGCCAATGGCGCCTTGATCGCCATTCGGTATGTGCAAACCATCAAAGGTGTGGCAACCGGGTTGGATGCGGCGCTGGATTTTGCGGCAAAAGGAATTTCTTGACGATTAATTTGAAGGGCAGTACGATTCCCCAATGAAGAAGCCTACCTTTCGCCCGGACCTGACGGATTATCTACCTTATATTGAGGCGTTAGCAGATAAACTGAACGAGGAAAGTATTTTCAAGATGAGCCGGACCGATGCGGTGAATATCGCCATTGAACTGGCTTGCAAGAATGTTTTACCCGATGTTCGGGTCGAGAAAAAGCGGAAGTTGTATATAACATTAAAAATGTGATGTACATTCCGTCTAATTACATAGTTAGGCGCTTCGCATCAATCCATAAGATGTAATAGATCAAAGAGAATTTAACCTTGAATACACCAAACCGCAGCAGTTTATCAAAGCAGGAGATAGCATACAATCTTCTCGATGGTGTCACCAATCCACAGAGTTTCTCCTGTAGGGTCTTGTGGTATTTCCGTAGTCATTCCCAACTTTACATAAAGGCGGAAAGCTTGGCTTCTCCAGAAAGTCACCCCTTAATCCTGGCATTTGAGTCAGTTTATTATTTTGAAGGCCCAATGATGTGGCACGGCTTGGATTTTCGTCTTGGATCACTAAAGGAGCGAATAAGTTTGTTGCAGGCAGGATGGATTGACGTGGGACAATGGCTAGAAAAGTTTGCGGAAGAACAGCTTCTGTTCGTGCTCGAACGCCCTAAATATAGAGTACAAATCGTCGCCAGTAGCTTTCACATTGACACAAATGAGCCGAACATTCGTTTGGTGCACTCTGATACAGCTCAAAATAGTCAAGAATGAGTCATGACATCACTTCAGTCTTTAAGTAGATTTGAGTAAATGCAATGAATCGGCTCGCTAAAAACCAGGCAACGTATCTTGCACAATCAAAAGCGCCTAACACCGCGTGCACTGGACTGGCGGGTACGCGCCGCGTTTCCAAGCGTTTTCTTGGCTCAAACCATTTCCGTTTAAGTGGCGTTACCTCGTCCCGCCCGCCAGCCCAGTACCGATAACTTGCAGTGTCAAGGGTATCAAAGGAAAGAATAGCGAATTTGTTGCTAGGGTAGGCTTCGCCAAACCCGGCAGTCTTTCGCTTCACTGCGGGTTTC
>NZ_JBXMTI010000146.1:0-10015 GCF_057083605.1 Candidatus Villigracilis sp.
ATCAAAGAAGCCGCTCTCAAGCCTGCAATCTACAATGATTTGTGGGTGTATTGGCTGAAAGATGGTCAGGCTTTGCCGTCAGAAGAATCCATGAAACGCTATCTGATAAAAGAAAAGAGATTTAATCCTGAGTCTGTTGATGATTTTATCAAGGGATTTAAGAACACTCTCAACTATGCGGGTCTGATAAAGGATGGTAAAATAGCCTCCAGCGATGGCGCTTCTGGGACTAGAGTCCAGAGTAACACCCCCCCACGGCCACGTAATAACGGAGAGCGAGAGCGTATGACAAATCCTAGCCTGCAAGATAACACGATTCCCCTCATCGGCGGGTCAACAGCCATCTTGAGCATACCAAGACCCTTGAGTAAAAAGAACTATGACCTAATCAAGAATTGGCTTGTTTTGATGGAACCATCCTTAACAGAGGATGCCACGCCGCCCAGCAAACAAGAAGATGAGACCGAAGAGGAATGAACCGCAAAACAAATAAAAACATTGAAGCCCTTCGACAAGCCGTTGAAGGGCTTCATGGATGTAAGGCAATTCATAAAGAGAGAACCCGCGTCAAAGAAACTTTTGAGGGAAAGACAGTCTGGAGCGGGTATGTTTACATATTTGAACTGAAAGACCATCCCACCGCCAAACTTGCCTATGCTTGGTCATCACCCGTTACAGGGACAAAGAAAAGGCGCTTCTTTGCGGTTCTACATGCCGACCCTGTAAAATCCGCACAGGACGCAGTCAGGGCGGCAATCGTGAATGATTATGGAGGATAACATGCAGAAATGGGAATACTTATATTTATATATTGACGCTGTCAGTAAGGCGTACTATATCAACGGGGAAAAATCTATGCTTGAAAAAGACACCGTGTTTTCGGTGCTGAACAAGATTGGCTTAGAAGGATGGGAATTAGTTTCTACTCAGGGAGATACATATCATTTCAAGCGCCCCATTTCAAATTAGGACACTACCCAAAGTCTGATGAATTTGCTCGTTACTGCTATAATGAAGGAAACTTCATCCAATTTACTGAGCGCCCAAGTAGTTACGTGTCACTGTTTTCAATCCCGTCGGGACCGCAGAGTTGCCTCCGTATCTTATCTTACACTGTAATGGTAGAGGGTCCCCACTTAGGTGGTAAGGTCAAAAGCAGGTTCGATCACTATAAATAAGGACAAAAGGACCGACCCAAATGGTCGTCTTTTTGTCCTTATTGCCTTCTTTAGATGCACTTTACGGAAGCCATCAATAACCGTTTTCCATTGAATCCGGGATTCAATACCTCTATCGGATACTCTGCACAACAATAAGCTTTACATTAAGGCGGTAACGAACCAGATTCAACAGGTCAATTCTCCCAATTCAATATCGTGAGAAAGATTTGTTCGAACTTTTTCCGGTCTGCGCTCGTGGCGACCTTGACTTTCACTCCGTTCGGGTCGGGTTTGGTATAGCCACTCTCCGGTCCTTCTTCCTCTACAACCGTTAATTGCATCTCTTCGAAAGTGGCGAGGCTTTCATCGGTAAAAATGGCGGAGGTAAGTGTATCCCAGAATTGGAAGCCGCCGCTATCCACGAAGCCAAGATTGGCAGTCAGTATATTGCGGACAAGGTTTGCCGATGGGGTGTTGAGATTCTCTCCCAGAGCATTGTAAAACCTGCGGGTGACCGGTACATCCTTTGAGGCATCCAGCGGAACGAGGACAATCGGGATGCCAGATTTGAAAACGATATTTGCCGCGAGGGGGTCAATGTAGATGTTCCACTCGGCGTATTTATTATCAATCCCAACCCCTGAGAGTCCTACATTCCCTTCCACATTCACCGCACCACCCATGATGTAGATCTCTGCGATGTTTTCGCCGATCTCCGGGGACTTTTGGATGGCTTCGGCAACATTCGTCAACGGTCCAACTGCAACAATGGCGATGGGTTCCTCAGAATTTTGAACGAGGTCAATGATCAAATCCGCCGCGCTGAGGTCAGATGGATTCCCACCCTTTGGCATGGCAACCCCATATCCCTCATCCGCGCCCTTTCGCCATTCCGCAGGGAAGACGTGATCCCCTGCCAGCGGCGTTTCGCGTCCACACGCGACGAGGAGGTCTTCGTAACTACTCATTGCCGCCAAACCCCGTGCATACGCCACGCCGGGTTCGCAATGCACTTCACCAGTGCCAGCGACCGTAATTGCGCGCACCTCCACGTTGGGATGCGACAATAAGAACAACGCTGAAAATATATCTTCGTGCGCCATGTCCGTATCGTAAATGACTGGTTTCGGAGTTTGAATCTGGATGAGGCTGGGATCAGGCGCGGGTGCTTGACCTCCGCAACCTGAAACCAATAAACTTAATGCCATTAGAATGATTAACAGGCTCTTATTCATTTGTTTTCTCCAACTGTTTTGCAGATGTGAGAGAAGAAGAATGAGACAGATCCAGCCGCCGTTGCAGTAATAAATTGTGCAGGGCAGTTCTATCTTGTGGATATGTGCGCAGCATAGGCATCCACACAATGGCACTGATCAGAATCGGGAGTGGGACAAACCACAACAGTGATGCAGAGACGCCGACACGATCCGCAACAATGCCGGACAAGCCGAGCATCACCGCGCTGAACGCGCCAGAGGCCATGCTGATGACCGCACGGTTACTGCCTCTCAACTCCGGTGGCAGGATGGCTTGCGCCACAGGCCAGAGTATCCCTTCACTATAGGCGCAGTTGCTAACGCCACCCAACAGGGCGAAAACGATCAGCCAGGGGATATTCTCGCCCGTCGAGAAAAGGTAGCCGATCAGACTGGGTACGCCGGCCACCAGCCCAATCTGGATCAGCATAATCCTGCCGCGATCCGGGAAGCGTTGTTCGAAGCGGTCCCCAAGCCAGCCGAAAAGGACACTGCCAATGGCCATGCCGAGGAAAACCAGCAGGATCGTCCCGTAAAAAACGGGCATTGCCAGGCCCAACCCGCTCAGCCAGGTGAAATTCCAGCCGACAAACACCGAGATGCTGACCTTCGTGAGCAGTTCGTTGACCAGCAACAACCGCCAACTCCGAATTTTGAACAGCGCCCAGAATTCCGCCCATGTGAACTTGAATTGCTCATAGTTTCCATTCGTGACCACACCGCGCAGTTCGGGTTCGCTTGCACCGCGCGCCGGTTCACGGATTAGCAGAATCAACAAGCCGGTGATGAAACTGGCAATGCCCATTACCGCGAAGCAGAGACGCCAGTTGTCGGGGCGACCCGCGGCAACGGCGGGGAGGAGTCCCACTGTAAAGAGGATGCCAAACAGACCGACGGCGCGTGTGATGCCGATGACACGTCCGCGCGCTTCATTATCGAAGAGATCGCCAATCAGCGAGAAGGCGGCTGGGGCGAACGCGCCAAGCCCAAATCCGGAAATGATGCGCAACGTCATGAGTTGAGGCAGAGTCTCAGCAAAACTGATGCCCAGTGTCCAGAGTCCCCAGATCCCCGTGAACCAGACCAGTAACATGCGGCGTGAGAAGCGGTCTGCCAAATATCCCCAAACGGGATACATCACCGTCATCGTGAATTTGCTCGCGCCCAGTACAGAACCAAGTCCTCCGATGGATGCACCCAAGGATGCATATATGTGCGACCAGAGTATCGGCAATGCCTGCTCCTCGCCCTGATCCACGAGTGTTGCGGCGGAGAGACTCACCACCGATAGCCCTCGCCGTTGGGTATCAGAAACGGAAATCACTTTTGTGGATTCAACCGACGCCATACTGTTTCCTTCAGTCTAATGCAGAGAACCCATTGTTCGTTAGAACGTGGCGCACAAGTTCAAGCTCATTCGGAAAATCCACATCCATGGCGATCTCGGGGTACGGGCAGACGAGCGGACTCCAAACGAGACCGTGCTTTTTGGCAAGACGCTTTGCAAAACCCGCGAGATCGAGGCGGCGCAACTGTATCAGGAGTAACGTATCGAAACCGATGAACATCAATTGTTTCCACGTATTGTGGCGCAACTGCTTAAGTGTATCGGCTATGCCGCTTTGCAAAATAACGCGCGGCTTGACGACGGTGATATCCGCGCCGCGCACTTCGATATCCGTGAAGCGGTCCGTGCGGCGTTTCGAGCCGGGGTAACGCCTCATCATCGCCTCTTTCGTGATCATCGTCAAATAAAATTCATGGTGCGACATTTGTGCCTGCTCCACGATCCAATCGAACGCTTCGGGCGTGACCATCGGGATGTCCGACGTGCAGGTCATCACATATTCTGCCGATGGATTCAACTCAAGGATTCGTCGCGCACCTGCACGCAGGTTCTCCACCATATTATATTGATTGGGCAGAACGCTCAACGGCTTTTTGCAGGATAAATCCACGCTTCTCTCTACGCCGACAACTGCTACATGCCCCACACTTTTCGCCTCACCAACGGCATCCAGCACCCATTGGATCATCGGCTTGCCTGCCACATCCAACAGAGCTTTGGGTTTGCCCTGGGTGTATTTGTACAGCGGATGGTTCGGTCTGGGAATCCCACCGGCGGGGATGATAAGATCCATTTCAGTTCTCGTGGACTCGTGATCTCGCCAGTATCCTTCCGAAGATCGCACTGCCTACCAGCGCCGCGGACCACATGGACAGGAATGTCGTTGGCAACATCACGGGGCGCCCGCTCCCAACTTTGAAACCGAGCAGCTCCATGGTGAACATGATCGCGAGGTACAAGCCCAAACCTGTGAGAAAGCCAACCGCAAGAAGTTTCAAGGCGAGTTTAATATCTCTCAACCCAAGCCCCAAGGCAAAACCGGCAATGCCGCAAGCCAATCCGGTCCATGGAGCAAAAATCGCCCCAAATTCAAGGTTGCCTGCTCCATCGAACGATTCACCCCAGCGATTGATGGCATCTTCTATCGGGAAGCCGGAAGTATACAAGATAAGCAACCCTACAACTCCAAATGCGAAACCCAGCCCGCCAAAGATGTTCATCATTCTGTTATGCGGCAGACCAGAGCGCGCGCTCAGGGAACGCGCCCACATATACCCGGCGGCGAAATGCATGATGAACATGACGGTGACTCCCACAGGCGTATATAGATCATCCACACCTACTGCCATCATGAACGGCAACACAACAAAAGCAAATACAGGTATGGCGGGAATCAACCAGAACCCGGCAACGAAGGGATGCTGCGGTTTGATTGTTTCAGAAGTTGTATTCATGTTTAACGAATCTCCTGACTTTACCGACTAATAACAACGCTATCCAGTGTGGGCCAAAAACTATCACTACCTGCGTACCATGCAGATAGTTCGATTTCTCCAACTGGGAGGTTCTCCAAACTGATACTATATTTACCGTTCTGGTCTGTGGCGATCTCCGAAAGGACAACCTGGCCGGCTTCTAGCGGAGTCGTCAGACGGCGCACCTCGCCCGCAGCGTTTAGGAAGATGATATTGAAATAACCACTCCCGGCGGAGATCGGGTCAATGCGGGCAGTGAAGGTGATGGTAAACAGGCTGCCCGGCGTGACCGGGATCTTCCCGGAGTTCATCCCAAGCGCTTGACCCGTATCCACAGATACCGACAGCGCGGCTCCCGAATTGTTGGGGCTTGCCACCAATCGCGCCGCGCCATTCCCCCATATGCCCCAGGCAGTCAGCCCATTTGAAAATCGTCCATTGGGAACCTGGTTGGTTGCCTGTCTGCTCTCAAGATATTCAACCTGATCCAGGATGAATCTGGCTGAACCGTTGCACTCACACTCCATGTTGATGCGGAAGCCTGCATCGGCAAACGTTGCCTCCTCAGGAACACTTCCGGTGATCATGTATTGCGCAAAGATGCCTTCCCCGCTTCTGGGCTGGACCTTGATCTGGATCGGCGCACCCGGAAGCGGGTTGCCATCTGAATCCATCAACGACCCATCCACGGTCTGGGCTGTCAGATTCATGGTCAGGGTCGGTCGGGGACGCATATAGCGCAGGATCAGATTGGTGAACGTACCAGGTTCGGTTTCCGGAAAGAGGCGTTGCGGATGCGGATGCCATGATTGGAAAATCACATGGTCCGGATCGCCCCCGGCAATCACCTCATATTCCACAAACCGCTCTTCGGTGCGGACCAGCCATTCGGCATCGGTGCGATCATGAGCGTCACCAAAATAGAAAATCCCAAACTCGACGCCTCTGGACTTTACATAGGCTTCGATCTCCTTTGCACACTCTGCCCAATCGGGTTTGGAGTAATTGATATCCAGGTGAAAGTACGCCAGTTCCTCCCCCATGACCTCCCGGTAAGCGGACATCCACGCTGCCACCGCGTCCACATCCAGATCGGCTGTCTCGATGCTTCCAATTTTTGCCCCCGGGAATACCTCACGGACAGCGCGAATGGTCATGGCGGCATCCTGCGCAATTTCAGTCGGCGTCATCCCACAGGCTGGGTCGTAGTATGTGGCGGCGTCAAAGCCGTGCTCCAGGTCCATGGAATAGAGACTGCCTCCAGCATTGGCGATTCTCCTCACGATACCTTTTGCCGCAGGTACACCATAGAAGCCTTCGATGGTGGCGGCATTGCACGGTCCCCTTTCTGTCAAGGGACCCGCTTCATAGGAGATTGCCATACCCCTGCGCTGGATGTCTTCCAGCACGGCGCGGAGTTGGGAGGGACTCGCAAAGGATTCCAACCATACCGGATACAAGCGGATGATCTGCACGGCTTGGGATACCTCATGCCACTCCGCATTTTTGGAAAATAGATCGTAATACTGGAAGGGACCCTGTCCCGGGAGATGTTGCTCCCATGACCAGGGATCCAAAGGACCAAACCAGATCTGCGGGCGCACGGTCAGATCTTTGTATTTCTCGCTTGTGTGTTCTTCCGCGGTCGGTGTTGGGAGAGGCGTTTCGACAGGTGATGCCTGCACGGGCGTCATTGTTTGAGGCGTTGTCATCTCCGTTTCCGGGCGTGCGCAGGCGCCTAGTACGATGAGCCATGTAACCGATATCAGGACCAGGGAAGGATTTGGTTTGAGCAGCACAGCCAAGATACGCATATCTACTCCTTGATCACTTTAAACGAATTCAGCATCGTGTTCAAAAGCCAGCTTTCGTACCGGCAAATTCCAACCTTTAACACCTGCCATTGCGGATCTGGTTTAGGCATTGCAGTTCCAGGTAGTCGAGACCGAACTTGAAATCGTTTGAGACTGCATTCTTTCCATCCACCCATACGATCAATCGATTGGATTCACCGGCAGTCATCCGAAATCGGGCGCGTAAGTGGCATAGAGCGTCAACTTGTAATCGTTGGTCTCTTTTACTTCAAAGTTAAAGTTCAAGCCGCAATCCGGGCCGACACCGAACAGTTGATCGCCTTCGCGCCAGTACT
Source organism: Candidatus Villigracilis sp. (assembly GCF_057083605.1). Lineage (NCBI taxonomy): Bacteria > Bacillati > Chloroflexota > Anaerolineae > Anaerolineales > Candidatus Villigracilaceae > Candidatus Villigracilis > Candidatus Villigracilis sp. The sequence goes on from NZ_JBXMTI010000146.1 coordinate 7,389, forward strand.
GTGCCCCAAACGAGGTCATATCCTGCCGATGGTGGTCGCAGACTGCAGTGCGAGATGGTCCCTGAATTTGATCGTCCAATTCGATCACGATGGGTTTTACGCTTGGCGCGGCTGTATGGGTTGGAGGAACCCTGGTCGGAACAGAGGGGGGCAACTCAGTATCTGGCGCAGAGGGGATATTTGCGGTAACAGAATTTGAGATTACCGCTGTTGCCGCAACAGGTGCAGGTGATGTCGCAGTCGCAGAAAAAGGCGGCTGAATGAAGCCCGCGGCAGACAACGCCACAACCGCCGCTACCACCACCGATACCAAACCGCCAATGGCCGTAATGCAACCGGGCGCTGTAGCCCAGAAGGAACCTTTGGGTTCAATATTTTTGTTGCTCATGGGGATCTCCTTCTATGGAATTTGAGTTTCAAGCTTTGGTAGAGACATCAAATAGAGGCGGATCGCCATCAACTCGGCATCGGTCATGTGACGGAAATATTTCCATGGCATGTGCGAGACCAGTTCACGCCCGGAGGGATGCTTGCCGGTGCGGATCACCTCAACAAATTGTTCATCGGTCCAGAAGCCGGGTTCGCCGCCAGGGGTCAGGTTCGGTCCGAGCGGCGCGCCGGGGTTGGACTGCCCACCCGCCAGTTCCCAGCCGTGACAGGCGCGGCACTGACCGATCTCGATCAGGTACGCGCCGTATTCTGCGGTTGCGGCTTCGGCCGGCGCGGCGGGGAAGGGCGCCTCATGATCGATGTGCAGGGCAGACATCCCTTCCGTGAACGGACCCGCGCCGATCAGCGCGATCATCATTGGACCGGGTTTGGTCTCGGGCAGGACGTTATCCACCGGCGGGATGGTCTGCAGGTAGGCGATGATCGCGGCGAGGTCTTCTTCGCTGAGCACGTCGAAGAAGAGTGAGGGCATGATGAGGACACTGCGACCGTCAGAGTGGATTCCATGCCGGATGGCGCGCACCCAGTCTTCGGTCGAGAAAGAAGCGCCGCGTCCGCCTTTGCCCGATGTCAGGTTCGGAGCCACGACGATTCCCTCCGCACTGGAATCGACCATGTATGCCCCAGCCAATCCTTCGCCGTGACAGAGCGCGCAGTGGGCGACGGCGTTCACCAGATGATCGCCGCGCGCGATGGACGCTGCGTCTGTGGGAATTTCCAGCGAGCGGACAGCGATATCGTAGGTCTTGTTGTAACGGAAATAGCCGACTGCCATGACAGCAACGACAGCCAACACGATTAATCCAACAAGCACGCCGATGATCTTGCTGATGAGTTTGAGTATCCTTTTCATTTGATTTTCTCCTTTTCGAATACAGATAAACAGGCGCGTCGAACAGAACCGAGGCATGGTTACATCCCGGTCAATAACCTGGTTATTGCCGCTGTATGTTTATGACTTGCTGATGTTACTTACCGTCCCGCAGACTCCTTGCAGCCTGCCCTTGAAACCCATGCTCTGCGGGACGTTCACGTGATCGCCGTGGAATCAATCTCCCACATCCACCGGCAACTGCGCTTCGATGATGAATTCCGCAGAGTTGTTTGTTTGCAATGGACCGCGATGATGAAAAAAACGCATCATGTCGCGCGGCTTGTATCCATGCAGGATCGCCCAACGGCGGAGCAAGGTTGCCGGTTCGACAAAGCCCGCGGGATTGCCTGGCGTCGGTTCTATAAAGAGGGTGGCAGCGGTTTCAACGGCCGGTTCATTCCGAGCTGTCAGTTGACCAACGTACTCAATTGTGACGGATTCTTGAGCATCTGTCACACCGATCAGGATCTCATGCTGTTCTTCACCGATTTCAGGCGCATGAAAGGAGATGATCGTTTCGCCGTGATAGACATCGTATACAACGCCCGTATGCTTTATCACGCCCTCCTCGATCGCTTTTCTGATTGTATTTGCCACTCTTTCTCTGTGCGCCAGCAATTCATCTACTGGCAGGCCGGGGCGTGGACGGTCAAAGAAGGACAGGAACCGCATCGATTCGAGACGCTTGATCACCACATCCAATTCAGGGAAGTTGATCTCCGCTTCGATCATCCGCAGACGGAACTCGACCAGCGAAAGTTGCCTCTGCGCCTCACGCATCTCCTGTTGGATCTCTGCCTGCTTGAAGTGCAGCATACCGCGTATTTCATCCGTCGGCAGTTCCTTTTCGAGCATGATGCCGATCTGCTCGAGCGAGAGTCCCATTTCCTTGAGTGCCATGATGCGATGAATGCGCGGCAACTGCTCGACGGTGTAGAACCGATAGTTCGTAATCGGATCAATATGGGCGGGCTTGATCAATCCCAGCTCATCGTAATGATGCAGGGTCTTGATCGTCACCTGGCTCAGGCGGGAGAATTCTCCGATCTTTAGCATGGTCTACGCCGTTTGCTCCTGTAGGTGAGGTTTTGAATTATCAATCACATCGCGTTTCAACATAAACCCCAGCAGCATCAGCGCTGTAAATTGGATCGCCAGCAGGTTGTTGGTCAAAATGAATCGGTGGATGAATAGTTCATCAGGCACATCGACAAGCATGCTGTCGAATCGGAAGAGTAATAGGGTCTTATGCTAGTTGACAAAAAGTCCTCGCGCGTGATATTGGAGTTTCTGCTGAAAGAAA